>NZ_JBICKE010000110.1:0-40897 GCF_043103865.1 Pseudomonas sp. yb_5 | reverse complement strand
AGATTGGCCAGCAGGGCCGGCCTCTTCGCGGGTAAACCCGCTCCTACGGCGGCCTGTGTCCAACCCCCGATGTGTGTCCACCACCGTGGTAGGAGCGGGTTCACCCGCGAAGAGACCGGCACAGGCGAACGCTCAGCGTTTACCCGCCCAGCGCTGGCGCAACCATTCGAGATCCTCGGGCCGGGTCACCTTTATGTTGTCACTGCGCCCTTCCACCAGCCGCGGCGCCTGACCGGACCATTCGATGGCAGAAGCCTCGTCGGTCACCACCACATCCGACACCAGGCACTCGGCCAGCGCCCGGTGCAACGCCCCAAGGCGAAACATCTGTGGTGTGTACGCCTGCCAGATCGTGCTGCGGTCCACGGTAGCACTCACCCGGCCATGGCTGTCGGCGCGCTTGAGGGTATCGCGCGCCGGCACCGCCAGCAGTCCACCCACCGGGTCGTCCGCCAGCTCCGACAACAGCTTGTCCAGGTCGCCGCGCGCCAGGTTCGGCCGCGCGGCATCATGCACCAGTACCCAGTCGCTTTCAGCCGCCCCCTGGGCATGCAGCATCAGCAAGGCGTTAAGCACCGAGTCAGCTCGTTCACGCCCGCCCGCCGCACACTGGATGCGTGGGTCGCTGGCGTAGCGCAAGCCAGGCCAGTAAGGGTCATCTTCGGCAATGCTGACCACCACGCCTTTAAGCGCCGGGTGGCCAAGAAAACAGTCGAGGCTGTGCTCGAGAAGGGTCTGCCCAGCCAGCTCCAGGTATTGCTTGGGGCGGTCGGCAGCCATGCGGGCACCTACACCCGCCGCAGGAATCACGGCCCAGAAGGCCGGCAAGGTATCGATCATTTCTGTGGCAACTGGAAGAGGGTTTCGCCCTCTTTGACCATCCCCAATTCATGGCGGGCCCGTTCTTCAACGGTCTCCATGCCTTTTTTCAGCTCTAGCACTTCAGCATCGAGCACACGATTACGCTCGAGCAAACGCTCGTTTTCGGCATGCTGATCGGCAATCTGCTGCTTCAGTTCGGTCACTTGCGCCAGGCTGCCGTTACCCACCCACAGGCGGTACTGCAGGCCACCCAACAGCAAGAGCAGAACGAGGAACAACCAATAGGGACTGCGCATCACGTTATCCAGGTTAAAAAGGCTGCCGCGTACTTTTCACTTCGGGGCCTCGAATAGCACGAAGCCTGGCCGAGGCCAGGCTTCGTCGACAGAAACCCGTTAGTACGTAGGAAAGTTCAGTACGAACGTTCCTACAACTTCGGCTGCTGCCTTTTTACCATCTCTTGCTTAGCCGCGAAACTCGGCACGACCGCGGTAAACCGCTTTGGCACCCAGTTGCTCTTCGATGCGCAGCAGTTGGTTGTACTTGGAAACGCGGTCGGAACGGCACAGCGAACCGGTCTTGATCTGGCCAGCAGCAGTACCCACAGCCAGGTCGGCGATGGTCGAGTCCTCGGTTTCACCGGAACGGTGCGAGATCACTGCAGTGTAACCAGCAGCCTTGGCCATCTGGATGGCTTCCAGGGTTTCGGTCAGCGAGCCGATCTGGTTGAACTTGATCAGGATCGAGTTACCAATGCCCTTCTCGATGCCTTCCTTGAGGATCTTGGTGTTCGTCACGAACAGGTCGTCACCGACCAACTGGACTTTTTCACCGATCTTGTCAGTGAGGATTTTCCAGCCAGCCCAGTCGGACTCGTCCAGGCCGTCTTCGATCGAAATGATCGGGAAACGCTCGGTCAGGCCTTTCAGGTAGTCGGCGAAGCCTTCGGCGTCGAACGACTTGCCTTCGCCGGACAGGTTGTACTTGCCGTCTTCGTAGAATTCCGAAGCCGCGCAGTCCAGGGCCAGGGTCACGTCGGTGCCCAGCTTGTAGCCGGCTTTTTCGACAGCTTCGGCGATGGCGCCCAGGGCGTCTTCGTTGGACGCCAGGTTAGGGGCGAAACCACCTTCATCACCTACGGCGGTGTTCAGGCCACGGGCCTTCAGTACGGCCTTGAGGTGGTGGAAGATTTCGGTACCCATGCGCAGGCCGTCAGAGAAGGTCTTGGCGCCAACCGGCTGAACCATGAACTCCTGAATGTCGACGTTGTTGTCGGCGTGCTCACCACCGTTGATGATGTTCATCATCGGAACCGGCATCGAGTACTGGCCCGGGGTGCCGTTCAGGTTGGCGATGTGCGCGTACAGCGGCAGGTCCTGGTCCTGGGCAGCAGCTTTGGCGGCAGCCAGGGAAACAGCCAGGATGGCGTTGGCGCCCAGCTTGGCCTTGTTCTCGGTACCGTCCAGTTCGATCATGGCGCGGTCCAGAGCCTTCTGGTCGGAAGGATCCTTGCCCAGCAGCAGGTCGCGGATCGGGCCGTTGATGTTGGCGACGGCCTTCAGCACGCCCTTGCCCATGTAACGGCTCTTGTCGCCATCACGCAGCTCCAGCGCTTCGCGCGAGCCGGTAGAAGCACCGGACGGCGCGCAAGCGCTGCCGATGATACCGTTGTCGAGCAGTACATCGGCTTCCACAGTGGGGTTGCCACGCGAATCGAGAACTTCACGACCTTTGATGTCGACGATTTTTGCCATTGTTGTAAGCACTCCAGAATTTGACGAAAACAACTTAGCTTAGGAAATTCTTGCCGTTCACCGGGCGAACTTGCTTTGGGCAGGCCTGATGAAGGGAGCCCCTGACCGACTGGTCAGGGGTGGATCGGGCGGTACTTTACCCGAGAAATGAGCTTTACGCGGTTTCTACCGTCGGAAAACTTTTCACCAGGTCGTCCAATTGCTTGAGCTGGACCAGAAACGGCTCCAGTTTATCCAGGCGCAGGGCGCATGGGCCATCGCACTTGGCGTTGTCCGGATCGGGGTGGGCTTCGAGGAAAAGCCCGGCCAGGCCCTGACTCATGCCGGCCTTGGCCAGGTCGGTAACCTGGGCACGACGGCCGCCGGCGGAATCGGCGCGACCACCCGGCATCTGCAGGGCGTGGGTCACGTCGAAGAACACCGGGTATTCGAACTGCTTCATGATGCCGAAGCCCAGCATGTCGACCACCAGGTTGTTGTAGCCGAAGCTCGAACCACGCTCGCAGAGTATCAACTGGTCGTTACCGGCCTCCTCGCACTTGGCCAGGATGTGTTTCATTTCCTGAGGTGCGAGGAACTGAGCCTTCTTGATATTGATCACCACGCCGGTCTTGGCCATGGCCACCACCAGGTCAGTCTGCCGCGACAGGAAAGCCGGCAGCTGGATGATGTCGCATACCTTGGCGACGGGCTCGGCCTGGTAAGGCTCGTGCACGTCGGTGATCACCGGCACGTTGAAGGTGCGCTTGATCTCTTCGAAGATCTTCAGCCCCTCGTCCATGCCAGGGCCACGGTAGGACGTTACCGACGAACGGTTGGCCTTGTCGAAGCTGGCCTTGAACACATACGGGATACCGAGCTTCTCGGTAACCCGCACGTACTCTTCGCAGACCTTCATCGCCAGATCACGGGATTCCAGAACGTTCATGCCGCCGAACAGGACGAACGGCTTGTCGTTGGCGATCTCGATGTTACCGACGCGAATGATCTTCTGGGTCATCGATCAGGCCTTGTTCTTCTGAGCCAGGGCTGCCTTGACGAAGCCGCTGAACAGCGGGTGGCCGTCACGCGGGGTGGAGGTGAACTCCGGGTGGAACTGGCAAGCGACGAACCATGGGTGGTCCTTGGACTCGACCACTTCCACCAGCGCGCCGTCTTCGGAACGGCCGGAAACCACCAGACCAGCTTCCACCAGTTGTGGCAGCAGGTTGTTGTTCACTTCGTAGCGGTGACGGTGACGCTCGGTGATCACATCCTTGCCGTAGCAGTCGTGCACCTTGGAACCGTTAGCCAGCTGGCAGTCCTGTGCGCCCAGGCGCATGGTGCCGCCCAGGTCGGAAGCCTCGTCGCGGGTCTCGACGGCACCGGTGGCATCGGCCCACTCGGTGATCAGGCCGACCACTGGGTGGCCGCTGTTACGGTCGAACTCGGTGGAGTTGGCGTCTTTCCAGCCCATCACGTTACGGGCGAATTCGATGACGGCCACCTGCATGCCCAGGCAGATACCCAGGTACGGCACCTTGTTCTCACGGGCGTATTGCACCGCAGTGATCTTGCCTTCCACACCGCGCAGGCCGAAACCGCCCGGTACCAGGATGGCATCGGCGCCTTCGAGCAGGCTGGTGCCCTGGTTCTCGATGTCTTCCGAGTCGATGTAACGCAGGTTGACCTTGGTCCGGTTGGTGATGCCGGCGTGGCTCATCGCTTCGATCAGCGACTTGTACGCATCCAGCAGCTCCATGTACTTGCCGACCATGGCGATGGTCACTTCGTGCTCCGGGTTGAGCTTGGCATCGACCACCTTGTCCCACTCGGACAGGTCGGCGCCATTGCACTGCAGGCCGAAGCGCTCGACGACGAAGTCGTCCAGGCCCTGAGCATGCAGTACGCCCGGGATCTTGTAGATGGTGTCGACGTCTTCCAGCGAAATCACCGCACGCTCTTCAACGTTGGTGAACAGCGCGATCTTGCGACGCGACGAAGCATCGACCGGGTGGTCGGAGCGGCAGATCAGCACGTCAGGCTGCAGGCCGATGGAGCGCAGCTCCTTGACCGAGTGCTGGGTCGGCTTGGTCTTGGTTTCGCCAGCGGTGGCGATGTACGGGACCAGGGTCAGGTGCATCAGCATGGCACGCTTGGAGCCCACTTCGACGCGCAGCTGGCGAATCGCCTCGAGGAACGGCTGCGACTCGATATCACCCACGGTACCGCCGATCTCCACCAGGGCCACGTCGGCATCGCCGGCACCCTTGATGATGCGACGCTTGATTTCGTCGGTGATGTGCGGGATGACCTGGATGGTCGCGCCCAGATAATCACCACGACGCTCTTTGCGCAGCACGTGCTCGTAGATACGGCCGGTGGTGAAGTTGTTGTTCTGGGTCATGGTGGTGCGGATGAACCGCTCGTAGTGCCCCAGGTCGAGGTCGGTCTCGGCGCCATCGTGGGTGACGAACACTTCACCGTGCTGGAACGGGCTCATGGTGCCCGGGTCGACGTTGATGTACGGATCCAGCTTGAGCATGGTGACCTTCAGGCCCCGCGCTTCCAGGATGGCCGCCAGGGAAGCCGAGGCAATGCCTTTCCCCAATGAAGAAACAACACCGCCCGTGACGAATATGTAGCGCGTCATGAAAAACCCTAGAAGTCTGCGTTAAGGCGGCCAGCGCCGCCGGAGAAAGCGAAGGAAGGCCGAAGCCCCCGATCACCTGCGTCAATCACAGTGCATCTCGAAAAACTGCCGCGTCTGTACAGCCAGGGTATACCCGGCATGGCGTTCGCTCGTCATTTCCAGAATCAGCTCGGCAAAAAACTGCTTGGTAATCGGCAACCCCTGTGTTTTCGCGGAACCCACAGAAGTTGTATCAAGAAGGGAGGGTAGTCTACCGGAATGTACCCTTCAGCTCAAACCTTGCGCGTTCGTCGGTAACTGCCAGTGCAGTTGGCAATCCGCCCTCACCAGCCCGGGCAGGTTGGCCACCGCCAGCAGGCAATCGTCGCTATATAGCAAGGGCAGGCGCGAGCGCAGGAAATGCGGCACTTGCTGCTCGTTTAACAGGCGCTTGAGGTCACGCCGGCCTCGGCCGGGAACCTCCAGCATTTCACCACCCTGACGGTAGGCAATGCGCAACCCGCCCGGCACGGCTGCGCCGATAAGACGCACGCAACCATTGCCCGGCAACCGCAGCGGCCCATCAGGGTCTGGCCAGGCCAGCGAGCCAGCGGGTTGCTGTAGCCAATCACCGCTCAACCACCAGATGCGCCCGTGGCTACGCACCAACCGCCCATCGGCAAGCCGCCAGACTGGCCGGGCATCGGCGGCGGCATCGCGCAGGTCTGCCCAGCCGGCCCAGTGCCGGGTATCGGGCAAACGGGTGCGCTGGCTTAGCCAGTACTGCAAGGCATTGCGCTGACGGGCTGGCGATAGCGCTACCAGGGTGGCCAGGTCGAGGGAATCCAGCCCCGGCCAGGCGATGGGCGCCCCCTTACGCGCAAGCGCCAGATCCTCCTGGGCCAGTTCGTCCAGCAAACCCAGCGCCTCACCCAGATGCTCTGCTGCACGGGCGAAGTTCTGGCTGGCCTGAGGCCAACGTTGCTGCAAGTGCGGCATCACTTCGCCGCGCAGGTAGTTGCGGGCGAATTGTGTGTCGGCGTTTGACAGGTCTTCGATCCAGACCAACCCTTGGGCTTTGCCATAGTCCTGCAACTGCTGCCGCGAACAACCCAGCAACGGCCTGACCAGGCTGCCCTGCCCTAATGCCCGCTGCACCGGCATGGCTGCCAGGCCGCGCAGGCCGGCGCCGCGCAACAGGCGGAACAGCAGAGTCTCGGCCTGGTCGTCGCGGTGCTGGCCGGTGAACAGGATGTCGCCTGGGCCGAGCGCTTGCCTGAAGGCGGCATAGCGGGCATCTCGGGCCGCCTGCTCCAGGCTGGCGCCGGGGCTGACCTGGACGTGAATGACGTGGAGTTCGATGCAAAGATTGTCGCAGACGGCTTGGCAATGAGCAGGCCAGGCGTCAGCAGCGGACTGCAGGCCATGGTGGACATGAATGGCACGCAGCGGTGGGGAAACGTGATTGCGGGCGTAATCGGCCAGCAGGTGCAGGAGGACGGTGGAATCGAGGCCGCCGGAGAAGGCGACGTGCCAGGTGGGGGCGTTGAGCCAAGGAGTGAGGTTGATCATCTAGCCCTCGCTCGATTCCAGAAAGCATTCGCGGGCATGCCCGCTCCCACATGCACGGCGCAAGCCTCAAGGACAGCGCAATACCTGTAGGAGCGGGTCTACCCGCGAACACCAGCGAAGCCGGTGCCGTCAATCACAAGGGCCACAAAACGGCCCCCGGGGCAAATCAGAATCAGAGGCCGTAGCTCATCAGGCGCTCGTAGCGACGGGCCAGCAGCGCGTCGTTGTCGAACTTGCCGAGCATGTCCAGCTGCTGCACCAGATCGGCACGGATGCTTTCGGACATCTGGGCCGGATCACGGTGGGCGCCGCCCAGCGGCTCCTGGATGACCTTGTCGACAATGTTCAGGCTCTTCAGGCGCTCGGCGGTGATGCCCATGGCCTCGGCCGCGTCTGCTGCCTTGTCGGCGGTTTTCCACAGAATCGACGCACACCCTTCCGGCGAGATAACCGAGTAGGTGGAGTACTGCAGCATGTTCAGTTGGTCGCACACGCCAATGGCCAGTGCCCCACCGGAACCACCCTCACCAATCACGGTCGCGATGATCGGGGTTTTCAGGCGTGCCATGACCCGCAGGTTCCAGGCAATGGCTTCACTCTGGTTACGTTCTTCGGCGTCGATGCCCGGGTAGGCGCCCGGCGTGTCGATGAAGGTCAGGATCGGCATCTTGAAGCGTTCGGCCATTTCCATCAGGCGACAGGCCTTGCGGTAGCCTTCCGGGCGCGGCATGCCGAAGTTGCGACGCACTTTCTCGCGCACTTCACGGCCCTTCTGGTGGCCAATGACCATGACCGGCTTGCCGTCCAGACGCGCAGTACCACCCACGATGGCGGCGTCGTCAGAGAAGTGACGGTCCCCGTGCAGTTCTTCGAACTCGGTGAAGATGTGCTCCAGGTAGTCCAAGGTGTAAGGACGACGCGGGTGACGGGCCAGGCGGGCGATCTGCCAGCTGGTCAGGTTGCCGAAGATGCTTTCGGTCAGGGTGTTGCTCTTGTCTTGCAGACGGGCAATTTCATCGCTGATGTTCAGCGAGTTGTCGTTACCCACCAGGCGCAGGCCTTCGATCTTGGCTTGCAGGTCGGCAATCGGCTGTTCGAAATCGAGGAAATTCGGGTTCATAGTCATCCGTCTTGGGTCTACGGCCAGGCGGCCGGCCGGTTGATCCGTTTGGCGCCATACCTTAAGGGATCAGGCGCATTCAGGTCGAGATTAAATTTTTGTCGGTTCAACGATATTGCAGGAAGACGTTCTCACGCCCGAACTGGTCACGCAGCGCCTGAATCAGGCCATCGGCCGGGTCGATCGCCCACTGCTCGCCAAACTGCAGCATGGCCTTGGCGTCGCTGCCGGTGTACTCCAGCGTGATCGGGCAAGCACCACGATGGCGGGTGATCAGCTCGCCCAGCCACTTCAGCCGGTCGCCTTTCAGTGCGTCGTGCGCCACCTTCAGGCGCAGGCTCTCGGCCAGCTTGGTGCGCGCGTCTTCCATGGTCATCACCTGCTTCACCCGCAGGCGCAAGCCCCCGGAGAAGTCGTCATTGCTGACCTCGCCTTCCACCACCACCATGGCATCGGTCTGCAGCAAGGACTGTGCCGCCATGAAGGCATCGGCAAACAGCGATGCCTCGATCCGCCCGGAACGGTCATCCAGGGTGACGAAGCCCATCTTGTCGCCCTTCTTGTTCTTCATCACCCGCAGGGCAATGATCATGCCGGCGATGGTCTGGGTTTCGCGCGACGGCTTGAGGTCGACGATGCGCTGGCGGGCGAAGCGGCGAATCTCGGCCTCGTACTCGTCGATCGGGTGGCCGGTCAGGTACAGGCCCAGGGTGTCTTTCTCTCCCTTCAGACGCTCCTTGAGGGTGAGCTCGCGCACCTTGCGATGGTTGGCGTAGACGTCGACATCTGCCGCGTCGAACATGCCGCCGAACAGGTCGACATGGCCACTGTCAGCGGTGTGCGCAGCCTGCTCGGCTGCCTTGATGGCCTCGCCCAGCGCCGACAGCAAGGTTGCCCGGTTGATGTCGATATTGGCGTGGTAGGCCTTGATCTCGTCATGGAAGTGCGGGCCAAGGCGGTCCAGCGCGCCACTGCGCACCAGCGCATCAAGGGTACGCTTGTTGACCCGCTTGAGGTCGATGCGTTCACAGAAATCGAACAGGTCCTTGAACGGACCGCCTTGGGCACGGGCTTCGACAATCGCCTCCACCGGGCCTTCGCCGACACCCTTGATGGCGCCAAGGCCGTAGACGATCCGGCCGTCGTTGTTGACGGTGAACTTGAAGTCCGAGAAGTTCACGTCCGGCGCGTCGAGGCGCAGCTTCATGCTGCGCACCTCCTCCACCAGCACCACCACCTTGTCGGTGTTGTGCATATCCGCCGACAGGACCGCAGCCATGAACGGCGCCGGGTAGTGGGTTTTCAGCCAGGCGGTCTGGTACGACACCAGGCCATAGGCGGCGGAGTGGGATTTGTTGAAGCCGTAGCCAGCGAACTTTTCTACCAGGTCGAAGATGTTACCGGCGAGGTCCGCATCGATATTGTTGGCCACGCAACCTTCGATGAAACCACCGCGCTGCTTGGCCATCTCCTCGGGCTTTTTCTTACCCATGGCCCGACGCAGCATGTCGGCGCCACCCAGGGTATAACCTGCCATCACCTGGGCGATCTGCATCACCTGTTCCTGGTACAGGATGATGCCGTAGGTCGGCGCCAGTACTGGCTTGAGGCCTTCGTACTGGTAGTCGGAGTGCGGGTAGGCCAGTTCGGCGCGGCCGTGCTTGCGGTTGATGAAGTCGTCCACCATGCCCGATTGCAGCGGGCCCGGGCGGAACAGCGCAACCAGTGCGATCAGGTCTTCCAGGCAGTCGGGCTTGAGCTTCTTGATCAGCTCCTTCATGCCGCGCGATTCAAGCTGGAACACCGCCGTGGTTTCGGCCTTCTGCAGCAACTCGTAGGTCTTGCGGTCGTCCAGCGGGATGAAGTCGATGTTGAGGTCGGGCAGGTTCTTCTTGGCCTGCTCGCGGTTGATGATCTCCATCGCCCACTTGATGATGGTCAAGGTACGCAGGCCGAGGAAGTCGAACTTCACCAGGCCGGCGGCCTCGACGTCATCCTTGTCGAACTGGGTTACCAGGCCACCACCCTCTTCATCACAGGCGATCGGCGAAAAGTCGGTGAGCTTGGTCGGTGCGATAACCACACCACCGGCGTGCTTGCCGGTGCCCCGGGTCACACCCTCCAGCTTCAGGGCCATGTCCCAGATTTCACGGGCGTCTTCGTCGCCCTTGAGGAAGTCACGCAGGATCTCTTCCTGCTCGTAGGCCTTCTCCAGGGTCATGCCCACTTCGAAGGGGATCATCTTCGACAGGCGGTCGGCCAGGCCATAGGATTTGCCTTGCACCCGCGCCACGTCACGCACCACCGCCTTGGCGGCCATGGTACCGAAGGTGATGATCTGGCTCACCGCATTACGGCCGTAGGCCTCGGCTACGTAGTCGATCACCCGGTCACGGCCGTCCATGCAGAAGTCGACGTCGAAGTCGGGCATGGAAACACGTTCAGGGTTGAGGAAGCGCTCGAACAGCAGGTCGTAGGCCAGCGGGTCGAGGTCGGTGATCTTCAGTACATAGGCCACCAGCGAGCCAGCACCCGAGCCGCGGCCCGGGCCAACCGGTACATCGTTGTTCTTGGCCCACTTGATGAAGTCCATAACAATCAGGAAGTAACCGGGGAAGCCCATCTGGATGATGATGTCCAGTTCAAACTTCAGGCGATCCAGGTAGACCTGACGCTTTTCTTCATAATTGGGCGTGGTCTCTTTCGGCCACAGCACCGCCAGGCGCTCTTCCAGGCCTTCGTGGGACACATGCCGCAGGTAGTCGTCGATGCCCATGCCGTTGGGCGTGGGGAAGTCAGGCAGGAAGTACTTGCCCAGCTGCACCTGGATGTTGCAGCGCTTGGCGATCTCGACGGTGTTGGCGATGGCGTCGGGCAGGTCACTGAACAGCTCGGCCATTTCCTCGGCCGACTTCAGGTACTGCTGGTCGCTGTAGCAACGCGGACGGCGCGGGTCGTCGAGGGTCCATCCCTCGCCAATGCATACGCGGGTTTCGTGGGCGTCGAAGTCCGTTTGCTTGATGAAACGCACGTCGTTGGTAGCCACCAGCGGGGCGCCAAGCTTGTCGGCCAACGCCACCGCCGCGTGCACGTATTCTTCGTCGCGTGCCCGATTGGTGCGCTGCACTTCAACGTAGAAGCGCTCGGGGAACATGCCCATCCAGTCTTGAAGTAGCGCTTCGGCTTCATCTTGCCGCCCAGCCAGCAAGGCCATGCCGATGTCGCCTTCCTTACCCGCGGACAGGGCAATCAGGCCCTCGCTGGCCGGCGCGATCCATTCACGCTGGAGGATGACCAGGCCATTGCGCTGGCCATCGGTCCAGCCGCGCGAGATCAGTTCGGTAAGGTTGCGATAGCCCTTGGGGTCCATGGCCAGGAAGCAGATGCGCGACAGCGGGGCTTCCGGGTCGGCGCCGGCCAGCCACAGGTCGGCACCGCAGATCGGTTTGATACCGGCGCCCATGGCAGTCTTGTAGAACTTCACCAGCGAGCACATGTTGCTCTGATCGGTGATGGCGACCGCCGGCATGTTCATCCCGGTCAGTGCCTTGGCCAGCGGCTTGATCCGCACCAGGCCGTCAACCAGCGAGAATTCAGAGTGGACGCGCAGGTGAACGAAGGAAACCGACATGGAAGATCCTGTAGCAGTGCTTAACGACAAGGGCGGGATTGTAGCCTAACTAGGGGCTTTTTTTGGGGCTGCTTTGCAGCCCTTCGCGGGCACGCCCGCTCCCACAGGTACGGCCCCGCTGCTCAGACCGATGAATCCTGTGGGAGCGGGCGTGCCCGCGAAGGGCCGCAAAGCGGCCCCAATAGGTCAGATCAGGGAATCGGTGACGCCTTCGCGCGCTTCCCAGGCCGCCCGCACAGGGGCGAAGGATCGCCGATGAATGGGCGTAGGCCCAAGGCGCGCCAAGGCCTCGAGATGCACCGGGGTCGGGTAGCCCTTGTGCCCGCCAATGCCATACCCCGGGTAGATCAGTTCGAAGGCGCTCATCTCCCGATCACGGGTCACCTTGGCCAGGATCGATGCCGCTGCAATGGCCGGCACCTGGCTATCCCCCTTGACCACCGGTGCGGCCGGCACAGCCAGCTTCGGGCAGCGATTGCCATCGATCAGGGCCAGCTTCGGCGTAATGTGCAAGCCCTCCACTGCCCGCTGCATGGCCAGCATGGTGGCCTGCAGGATGTTCAGGCTGTCGATTTCCTCGACCTCGGCGCGGGCGATGCAGAAGCTCAAGGCCTTTTCGCAGATCTCGTCGAACAGCGCCTCACGCTTGGCTTCGGTGAGCTTCTTCGAGTCGTTCAGACCGAGAATCGGCCGCGCAGGATCAAGAATCACCGCCGCCGTGACCACCGCGCCACACAGCGGGCCACGGCCCACTTCGTCAACGCCGGCGACCAGGTCTTCTACCAGGTTGAAGTCCAGTCCAATTTGCATGTCAGCGGTCCTTGAGCAGGGCCAGTACCGCCTCGGCCGCCTGATTGGAGGCGTCACGGCGCAGGGTGCGGTGAATTTCGTCGAAACGTTCGGTCTGCTGGCTTCCATCGCGTACCAGCGGCGCCAAGGTGTTGGCCAGCGCTTCGCTGGTAGCGTCGTCTTGCAGCAACTCGGGCACCAGCTCTCGCTGGGCCAGCAGGTTCGGCAATGACACGTAAGGGCTTTTCACCAGACGCTTGAGAATCCAGTAGGTCAAGGGCGCAAGGCGGTACGCCACCACCATCGGCCGCTTGTACAGCAGCGCCTCGAGGGTGGCGGTGCCCGAGGCGATCAGCACCGCGTCACAGGCCGCGAGGGCTTGGTGCGACTGGCCATCGAGCAGGGTCAGCGGCAGTTGGCGCCCTTCCAGCATCTGCTCGATCTGGGCACGCCGCGTGGCGTTGGCGCAGGGCAACACGAAGCGCACACCCGGCACTTGTTGGCAGAGGCGCTCGGCGGCGTCGAGGAATAACGCGCCCAGGCGCCCTACTTCGCCACCCCGGCTGCCCGGCATCAGCGCCACCACAGGCCCCTCGCCCAGGCCCAGCGCGGCGCGCGCGGCCGGGCGGTCGGTTTCAAGCGGGATGGTGTCTGCCAGCGGGTGGCCGACAAAACGCACTGGCACACCCTGCTCTTCGTAGAACCGCGCCTCGAACGGCAGCAGCGTCAGCATCAGGTCGCAGCCTTCGCGAATCTTCAGCACGCGCTTCTGCCGCCAGGCCCACACTGACGGGCTGACATAGTGGACGGTCTTGATCCCGGCCTGACGCAGCTTCAGCTCGATATTGAGGGTGAAGTCAGGGGCGTCGATGCCGATGAATACGTCGGGCTTTTCTTCGATCAGGGTCTGGATCAGCAACTTGCGGCGCTTGAGCAGCTCACGCAGGCGCCCCAACACCTCGACCAGCCCCATGACGGCGAGACGTTCCATGGGGAAATAGGATTGCAGGCCTTCGGCCTCCATCAAAGGCCCGCCAACCCCGATGAAACGTACGTCGGGGTGGCGCGCCTTCAGGGCACGCATCAAGCCTGAACCAAGAATATCGCCACTGGCCTCACCGGCGACCAGCGCTACGCAAAGCTGGGCCATATCAGCGTGTGATGCCGCGAGCGGAGCTCAGGATCGACTGACGGAACAGCTCGACCTCGGGGTGCTGCGCAGCGGGTTCGGCCAGCTCCTTGAGCGCGTCTTCTACGGTCAGGCCCTGACGGTAGACAATCTTGTAGCAACGACGCAGCACATGGATCACCTCGTCGCTGAAACCGCGGCGGCGCATGCCCTCGAAGTTCATGCTGCGGGCTTCGGCCGGGCTGCCGAACACGGTCACGAAGGCCGGAACGTCCTTGCCAATCGCCGTGCCCATACCGGAAAACGCGTGGGCGCCAATGTGGCAGTACTGGTGAACCAGGGTGTAACCGGACAGGATCGCCCAGTCACCCACATGTACATGACCTGCCAGCGCCGTGTTGTTGACCAGGATGCAGTGGTTGCCGATGACACTGTCGTGGCCAATGTGGGCATAGGCCATGATCAGGTTGTGGTCACCCACGGTGGTTTCCGCGCGATCCTGAACAGTACCGCGGTGGATGGTCACCCCTTCGCGAATGACATTGTGATCGCCGATCACCAGGCGCGTCGGCTCACCCTTGTACTTAAGGTCCGGGGTGTCTTCACCGATGGAAGAGAACTGGAAGATACGGTTGTGCTTGCCGATGCGGGTCGGGCCTTTAAGCACAACATGCGGGCCGATAACGGTGCCCTCCCCGATTTCCACATCAGGGCCAACGATCGACCAAGGGCCGACCTCGACGCCGTCGGCCAGCTTGGCCGACGGATCGATAATGGCCCGAGGATCAATCGAATTCATAGGGAGCGTTCCGCGCAGGTGATTTCTGCCGAGCAGACCGGCTTGCCGTCGACCAGGGCGCGGCACTCGAACTTCCAGATCATGCTTTTACGGCTGAGGAACTTGGCTTCCAGCACAAGCTGGTCACCCGGCAGAACCGGCTGACGGAAACGCAGTTTGTCGGAACCGACAAAGTAGTACAGGGTGCCATCGGCCGGCTTGGCATCGAGCATCTTGAAACCAAGGATGCCGGCCGCCTGGGCCATGGCTTCGATGATCAGGACACCCGGCATGATCGGGTGTGCCGGGAAGTGGCCATTGAAAAACGGCTCGTTGATGCTGACATTCTTGTAGGCACGAATGCTCTGGGCCTCGAAGTCCAGATCCGTCACACGATCTACCAGCAGGAACGGGTAGCGGTGAGGCAGGTATTCGCGAATCTCGTTGATGTCCATCATTTCGGTGGGGAAGCCTGTAATAAGAATAGGGAGCGCAGGTGCTGACCACACGCTCCTTTTGCAATCCAAAGAGGAGCCAGCTAGCGACTGTTCACTCTTGCTCAGGGAATGGTATCAGCCTTCTGATGTCGGCAGGCCACCTGAGGTCACGGTATCGACGCGTTTTTCCAGCTGCTGGAGACGCTTGGCCATGTCGTCCAGGTGGCGGATACGCGCGGCGCTCTTGCGCCAGTCAGCCAGCGGCTGCATGGCAGTGCCGGAAGAATAGGCACCCGGTTCGGTGATCGAACGGGTTACCATGGTCATCCCGGACACGAAAACGTTATCACAGACATCGATATGGCCGACCATGCCGACACCGCCGGCAATGGTGCAGTGCTTGCCAATGCGCGTGCTACCGGAAATCCCGACGCAAGCGGCCATGGCCGTGTGCTCGCCGATCTGCACGTTATGGGCGATCTGGATCTGGTTGTCGAGCTTGACCCCGTCAGCGATCCGCGTGTCCGACAAAGCACCGCGGTCGACAGCAGTGTTGACGCCGATTTCCACGTCATCACCGATGGTCACGCCACCGATCTGGGCGATCTTGCGCCACACACCCTTCTCGTTGGCAAAGCCGAAACCTTCACCGCCAATCACCGCCCCCGACTGAATGACCACGCGCTTGCCGATGGTCACGTCATGGTACAGGGTGACCCGCGGTGCCAGCCAACCACCCTCGCCGATCACGCAACGCGCGCCGACCACGCAGTGTGCACCCACAGTGACATTGGCCGCGATACGCGCACCGCTTTCGATGACCGCGAACGGCCCGATGCTGGCACTGGCATCCACCTGCGCGTCCTCAGCCACCACGGCGCTGGGATGAACACCCGCCACAGCCTTGGGTTTGGGGTCGAACAGGTGGGAAATGCGTGCGTAGGCCAGGTACGGATCGGCGACGATCAGTGCATTGCCGGCAAAGCCTTCGGCATCCGCCGCCTTGAGCAGCACTGCGGCCGCCTGGCTGTCATCCAGGAATTTTCGGTACTGCGGGTTGGCGAGGAAGCTCAACTGACCGGGGCCAGCCTCCTGCAAGGTGGCCAGCCCGGTAATCTGCAGCGTCTCGGGCCCTTTGAGGGTGGCTCCGAGTGCCTCGGCCAGCTGGCCTAACGTCATGGTCACACTCATATCAACGGGCTTGGTTCATGCGCTCGATGACTTGGCGGGTGATGTCATACTGAGGTTTGACATCGATGACCGCACCACGCTCGAGGACCAGGTCGTAGCCGCCCTTCTTGATCACTGCCTCGACAGCACCATCCAGCTTCGGCTTCAGTTGCTTGAGCATGTCGCGATCAGCAACGGCCTTCGCTTCGTTCAGCTCCTTGGACTGGAACTGGAAGTCCCGGGCCTTTTGCTTGAACTCGAGCTCCAGGCGCTCACGCTCCTGCTGCTGCATCTTGTCGCCGCCCTTGATCAGGCGGTCCTGGATGCCCTTGGCACTGCTTTCCAGGTTCTTCAGCTTGGTCAGTTGCGGACCGAATTTCTTCTCGGCATCAACCGCATACTTCTTGGCGGCATCCGACTCGAGCAGGGCCATCTGGTAGTTCAGGACGGCAACCTTCATTTCGGCGAAAGCCGGGGTGGCGACCAGCGCCGCGGCCACTACGGCCATTTGAGCCAATTTACGCACGATGCACTCCTGGATAAACCGTTGTCGTTAAGCAAGGGCCGACCTTAGAAGGTCTGGCCCAGAGAGAATTGGAACACCTGGGTATCGGCATCGTCCGGCTTCTTGACCGGCATTGCCAGGCTGAAGCTCAACGGGCCCAGTGCGGTAATCCAGGTCACGCCCAGGCCGACCGAACTGGCCATGCCCGAGAACCCGACCTTCTCGCAATCAGGTTTGTTGCCGCAATTGGTGTCGAACACGTTACCCACGTCCCAGAACACGGAGGTGCGCAGTGAACGCTGGTCCTTGACGAACGGCAGCGGGAACAGCAGCTCGGCGCCGCCTTGCACCAGCACGTTACCACCAAACGGCAACGGATCCTGATCCGGGTCGCGGATAGTGCCCGGCTTGCCGCCGTCGGCCTCGCCGCGACTAGGCGTACTGCGTGGGCCCAGGCTGCTGTCCTTGAAGCCACGGACAGAGTTGAAACCGCCCGCGAAATAGTTCTCGTAGAACGGCAGGCCGGAGGTGCTGCCGTAACCATCACCATAGCCCAGCTCGGTATGCAGGCGCAGGGTGTAGTCGTTGGTGATCGGCTTGAACAGCTGGCCACGGTAGTCAAGCTTGAAGAACGACAGGTCGCTGCCCGGAACAGTGGACTCCAGGGTCAGGCTTTGCGAGTGGCCACGGGTGGCCAACACGCCTTTGTTCAGGGTCGACTCGGACCAGCCGATCGAGGCCTTGAAGTTCAGGAAGTTGTCACCTTCCTGCTCGAGGAAGTCGAAGATCTCGTCAACGGTGTACTTGCCGGTCTTGATCTTGTCCTGCTGCACGCTCAGGCCGTAGGTCAGGCGCGAGGTCTCGCTGATCGGATAGCCCAGGCTGACGCCCGCACCGTAGCTGTCCACCGCATAGCTGGCAACGTCGACGTCGAGGTCGTCGTAATCGGTGCTGCGGTAGAAGGCGTTGTAGCCCAGGCTGACGCCATCGGCAGTGAAGTAGGGATCAACGAAGCCGAAGTTGTAGCGGGTCTGGTATTCCGAGCGGGTCAGGCCGACGGACACTTTGTTACCGGTACCGAGGAAGTTGCTCTGGCTGATCGAGCCACCGAGGATCAGGCCGGCGCTCTGGGCGAAACCGACGCTGGCGGTGATCGAACCGGAGGCCTGCTCTTCGACGCTGTAGTTCACGTCCACCTGGTCGTCGGTGCCAGGTACCTGAGGGGTCTCGACGTTGACTTCCTTGAAGTAACCCAGCCGCTCCAGACGGGTCTTGGACTGGTCGATCAGGTAGGTCGAAGCCCAGCCACCTTCCATCTGGCGCATTTCGCGGCGCAGCACTTCGTCTTCGGTCTTGGTGTTGCCGCGGTAGTTGATGCGGTTGACGTAGGCACGCTTGCCCGGGTCGACCACGAACATGATGTCGACCGTGTGGTCCTGGTCGTTCGGCTGTGGCACACCGTTGACGTTGGCAAAGGTGTAGCCTTCGTTACCCAAGCGACGGGTGATCAGCTCGGATGTGCTGGTCATCACCTTGCGCGAGAATACCTGGCCCGGCTGCACCAGCAGCAGCGACTTGACCTGGTCTTCCGGCACCTTGAGGTCGCCGGACAGCTTCACGTCGCGAACGGTGTATTTCTCGCCTTCGTTGATGTTGACGGTGATGTAGACGTGCTTCTTGTCCGGCGTGATGGACACCTGGGTGGAGGCGATGTCCATGTTGATGTAGCCGCGGTCCAGGTAATAGGAACGCAGACGCTCCAGGTCACCGGAGAGTTTTTCACGGGCGTACTTGTCGTCGTTCTTGAAGAACGACAGCCAGTTGGTGGTCTTCAGCTCGAACAGCTGCCCCAGGGTCTCATCATCGAATACGTTGTTGCCAACGACGTTGATGTGCTGGATGGCGGCGACGGTGCCTTCGTTGATCTTGATCTTCAGCGCCACGCGGTTGCGCGGCTGCGGCACCACTTCGGCGTCTACCTCGGCCGAGTAGCGCCCCTGGGCCACGTACTGGCGCTGCAGCTCGTTACGCACGCCTTCGAGGGTGGCACGCTGGAAGATCTCGCCTTCGGCCAGGCCCGATTGCTTCAGGCCCTTCATCAGGTCTTCGGTGCTGATCGCCTTGTTGCCTTCAATCTCGATGCTCGACACCGACGGGCGCTCGACCACGTTGATGATCAGCACATTGCCATCACGGCTCAACTGGATGTCCTGGAAGAACCCGGTCTTGAACAAGGAACGAGTCGAGTCCACCAGGCGGCGGTCGTCGGCCTGGTCACCAACGTTCAGCGGCAAGGCACCGAACACACTGCCGGCGGAAACCCGCTGCAGGCCGTTGACGCGAATATCGGAGATGGTGAAGGACTCGGCGTGAACTTCAGCGATCATCAGTGCGGACATGACCGCAGTTAGCAGCAGACGTTTCATGAAGTCCTTTTATTCCAACTGGCAATAAACAACCTGCCGTCACAAACGGCAGGTTCGCAATTGAGCGAAGCTTTATAGTCGACCCAGATCGTTGATCAGGGCGAGCAACATCACCCCTATGACCAAACTGATACCGATCTGAACCCCCCAACCTTGCACCCGATCCGACAGCGGACGACCGCGCGCCCACTCGACCAGGTAAAACAGCAAATGCCCCCCATCCAGTACGGGTATGGGCAGCAGGTTAAGAACCCCCAGGCTTATGCTCAGGTAGGCCAGGAAATTCAGGAAATCCCCCACGCCGGACTGGGCTGAAGCGCCCGCCACTTTAGCAATGGTTATCGGTCCACTCAAGTTTTTTACCGAGAGCTCCCCGAACAGCATTTTCTTCAGCGATTCAAGGGTCAGGACGCTCATGCTCCAGGTACGCGACAAGCTCTCACCCACCGCATCCAGCGGGCCGTAGCTGACTTCGCGGAGCATGTTGGCAGGCCATTCGCCACCTTTGACGCCAGCACCAAGATAGCCACCGACTGCCTTGCCCTCACCCTTGCGGGCCAGGGTCACCGGCAGCTCCAGGGCAGCTCCATCGCGCTCCACTCGCACCACTACCTTGGCATCAGGGCGGGCGCGCACGCGGTCGACAACCTGCTGCCATTCGGTCACCGCCACATCATCCAGAGCCAGCAGCTTGTCACCGGTTTTCAGGCCAGCAGCGGCAGCCGGCCCCTTCGGGTCGATCTCGGCCAGCACCGGGGTGATCGCCGGGCGCCAGGGGCGCAGCCCCAGGGATTGAATCGGGTCCGGCTCGTCGGCGCCCTTGAGCCAGCTGTCCAGCTTGACCTGCAACTGGCGCTCGGCGCTGGCACCCTCATCGCGCACGCCAATCTGCAAGGTACCGCTCTCACCCAGACGACGAACCAACTGCAGGTTGACCGCCGACCAACCGTTGGTCGGCTTACCGTCGACAGAGACGATTTCCTGACCCGCGGTCAGCCCGGCCGATGCTGCCAGGCTGCCACTGTCGACCGCACCGATAACCGGGCGGATTTGCTGGGTACCCAGCATCGCCAGTACCCAGAAAAACAGGATAGCGAGCAGAAAATTGGCGATCGGGCCTGCCGCGACAATCGCAATACGCTGGCGCACCGACTTGCGGTTGAACGACTGCCCGGCCAGCGCTGGCGGCACATCGCCTTCGCGCTCGTCGAGCATCTTGACGTAGCCACCCAGAGGAATGGCCGCAACAACGAACTCGGTGCCGTGGCGGTCATGCCACCGCAGCAGCGGCGTGCCGAAACCCACCGAAAAACGCAGCACCTTGACGCCGCAGCGGCGCGCCACCCAGAAGTGACCGAATTCGTGGAAAGTGACCAGCACACCCAGAGCCACGAGGGTGCCGATAATCATGTAGAGCGCTGTCATGTCCATCTCCGAATGATGTTCAGCGGGCTGGCATCCCCAGCCCCCTCACGAACCTTGGCGGGCCTGCATCAGCGGCCGTGACGCCTCAGCCACTCTCGGGAAAGCTCCCGGGCACGCTGATCGGCGGCAAATACCGCATCCAGCGACGGCAACGGTACGACGGGTTCCTGGTCGAGTACCTGTTCGATCATACCCGCGATCTCCGGGAAGCGGATGCGCCGTTCAAGAAATGCCTGGACCGCCACTTCGTTGGCTGCATTGAGCACCGCTGGCGCACTGTTGCCAGCCTCGGCAGCCTGCCGCGCAAGGCGCAGGCAAGGGAAGCGTTGTTCGTCGGGCGCCTGGAAATCCAGACGGGCGATGGCGAACAGGTCCAGGGGGGCGACCCCGGAATCGATCCGTTCCGGCCAAGCCAACGCGTTGGCGATCGGCGTACGCATGTCCGGGTTGCCCAACTGCGCGAGCACCGAACCGTCCACGTAGTCGACCAGCGAGTGGATCACGCTTTGCGGGTGCACCACCACCTCAACCTTGGACGGCGCGGCATCGAACAACCAGCAGGCCTCGATCAACTCGAGGCCTTTGTTCATCATGCTGGCCGAATCCACGGAGATCTTGCGCCCCATGGACCAGTTAGGGTGAGCACAAGCTTGCTCCGGGGTCACGTCCAGCAGCGCCTCGACCGGCGTCTCGCGGAACGGCCCACCAGAAGCGGTAAGCAGGATCCGGCGCACACCGACGGCGCTCAGGCCACGGGCGTAGTCGCCTGGCATGCACTGGAAGATAGCGTTGTGTTCGCTGTCGATCGGCAGCAGCACGGCACCCTTTTGCCGCACCGCCTCCATGAACAGCGCGCCCGACATTACCAGTGCTTCCTTGTTGGCCAGCAACACCTTTTTGCCTGCCTCGACGGCCGCCAGCGTGGGGCGCAAGCCGGCAGCACCGACAATGGCTGCCATCACCGCATCCACTTCAGCGGCCGACGCCACCTGGCAAAGCCCTGCCTCGCCCTCCAGCACCTCGGTGGTACAACCAACTGCAGCCAGACTTGCACGCAACCTCACCGCCGCCTCAGTGCTCGGCACCACAGCGAATGCCGGACGATGACGCACACATAGCGCCAACAGTTCGTCGACGCGCGAATAGCCGGTGAGGGCAAACGCTTGATAACGGTCGGGATGGCGCGCGATCACATCCAGCGTGCTCAGGCCGATGGAGCCGGTCGCCCCGAGCACGGTAATACGTTGCGGGCGACTCACATCACACCCCATTCGGCAGCCCACAACAGCACCGCGAAGATCGGAATTGCCGCTGTCAGGCTGTCGATGCGGTCGAGCACACCACCGTGCCCAGGTAGCAGATTGCTGCTGTCCTTGATGCCGGAGCGACGCTTGAACATGCTCTCGGTCAGGTCACCGACCACCGAGGACATCACCAGCAACGCAGCGCCCAGCAGGCCCAGCAGGATCTGACCAAAGCCCCAGTCGCGACTGATGCCGACACCCAAGGTGATAAACAGGCTGACTGCCAGCCCACCATACACACCTTCCCAGCTCTTGCCCGGGCTGACCTGCGGGGCCAGCTTGCGCTTGCCGAACGCCCGGCCAGAGAAGTACGCACCGATGTCGGCGGCCCACACCAGCACCATGACGGACAGGATCAGCCAGTTCCCCAGGGGCCAGTGCTTGAGGAGCACCAGTCCCTGCCAGGCCGGCAACAGCACCAGCAGGCCGATCAACAGCCGACAGGCAGCACTGACCCACAGCTCGCTGCTGCGCGGATAGGTAAGCACCAGCCAGGTAGCCAGCCCCCACCAGATAACCGCAGCGCCCAGCACCCAGGGCGCCAGCTCCGGAAGGATGTACAGCAGCATCAGCGCTCCGGCGACCACCGCTGCATAGGCAATGCGCAGCGGCTGGGCCATCAGCCCGGCAAGGCGCGCCCACTCCCAGGCACCGAGGGTCACTACGAATCCGATGAACAGGGCGAAGTCCCCGCCATTGAGCAGGAAGAAACCACCCAGCGCGACCGGCAACAGGATCAGCGCAGTAATGATGCGTTGTTTAAGCATTAAGCACGAGCTCCAGCCTCGACCTGCTCGCTGGTCTTACCGAAGCGGCGCTGGCGCGAAGCGAAATCGGCCAGGGCATTGCGCATGGCCTCGTGTTTGAAGTCCGGCCAGTAGAGGTCGGAGAAGTACAACTCGGCATAGGCCAGTTGCCACAGCAGGAAATTGCTGATGCGATGCTCGCCACCGGTGCGAATGCAAAGATCCGGCAACGGCAGCTCGCCGGTTGCCAGACAGGTCTGCAGCAGACCCGGGGTGATGTCTTCCGGGCGCAGGTGCCCGGCCTGCACTTCCCGCGCCAACCGCTGGGCAGCCTGGGCAATGTCCCACTGGCCACCGTAGTTGGCTGCTATCTGCAGAATGAAGCGGTTGTTGCCAGCGGTCACTGCCTCGGCCTCGCGCATGGCGGCCTGCAGCTCAGGATGAAAACGCGAACGGTCGCCGATGATGCGCAGGCTGATATTGTTCTCGTCAAGGCGCTTGGCCTCACGGCGCAGCGCCGAGAAGAACAGCTCCATCAGCGCCCCGACCTCTTCGGCAGGGCGCTGCCAGTTCTCGCTGGAGAAGGCGAACAGGGTCAGCACCTCGACCCCGGACTTGGCACAGACTTCGATGACCGCGCGAACGGCATCCACACCCGCCTTGTGCCCGGCCACGCCGGGCAGCAGGCGTTTTTTCGCCCAGCGGTTGTTGCCATCCATGATGATCGCGACATGACGCGGCACCGAGGACGGCGCCGCTGGCTTGGTCTTTTCCATTAAAAAACCCCGGCCTTAAACGGCCATCAGGTCCTTTTCCTTGGCTTTGAAGGCAGCATCCACTTCGGCGACGAACTTGTCGGTCAGCTTCTGGATCTCGTCAGCGGCGCGACGTTCTTCGTCTTCGCTGATTTCCTTGTCCTTGGTCAGTTTTTTCAGGTCAGCCAGGGCGTCGCGGCGCACGTTGCGCACGGCTACCTTGGCATCCTCGGCAACACCGCTGGCCTGCTTGGTGTAGCCCTTGCGGGTTTCCTCGGTCAGGGCCGGCATCGGTACTCGGATGGTGGTACCGGCGCTGGACGGGTTAAGGCCCAGATCGGAGGTGAGGATGGCCTTTTCGATGGCAGCGCTGAGGTTCTTGTCGTGAGCGACGATCTTCAGGGTGCGCGCATCTTCGACGGTGATCGCGGCGACCTGGTTCAGCGGCATTTCGCTACCCCAGGCGGTAACCTTGACGCTGTCCAGGATGCTTGGGTGAGCGCGACCGGTGCGGATTGCAGCCAGGTTGCGGGACAGGGCTTCGATGGACTTGCCCATGCGCTCCTGCGCGTCTTTCTTGATGTCGTTGATCATGCTTGGCCTTCCTCGATCAGTGTGCCTTCAGCGCCACCCACCACGATGTTCAGCAGGGCGCCAGGCTTGTTCATGTTGAATACCCGCAATGGCATCTTGTGGTCACGGCACAGGCAGATTGCGGTCAGGTCCATCACACCCAGCTTGCGATCCAGAACCTCATCGTAGGTCAGGTGATCGAATTTCTCGGCGTGCGGGTCCTTGAATGGATCGGCAGTGTACACGCCATCGACCTTGGTCGCCTTCAGCACCACGTCGGCATCGATTTCGATGGCGCGCAGGCAGGCCGCGGAGTCGGTGGTGAAGAACGGGTTGCCGGTACCGGCGGAGAAAATTACCACATCCCCGGAGTTGAGGTGACGAATAGCTTTGCGGCGATCGTAATGATCGGTGACACCCACCATGGAAATGGCCGACATGACCAGCGCCGGGATGTTCGAGCGCTCCAGCGCATCGCGCATGGCCAGGCCGTTCATCACGGTAGCAAGCATGCCCATGTGGTCACCCGTGACGCGGTCCATGCCGGCTGCGCTGAGCGCGGCGCCGCGGAACAGGTTGCCGCCACCGATGACCAGGCCGACCTGTACACCGATCCCTACCAGCTGGCCAACTTCAAGCGCCATGCGATCCAGCACTTTCGGGTCGATCCCGAAGTCTTCCGAGCCCATCAGGGCCTCGCCGCTAAGTTTGAGCAAAATGCGTTTATAGCGAGGTTGGCGACCACTCACCTGCTGAGCCATTGCGAGTCTCTCCTGCGGCGTACTTTTAGAAAATTCGTGCGGGCTGTTTGCAGCCTGCTAACTGTAGCGTGGCACCGCTTCGGTGCCAGCGAAGAGGGAGTCGTATAAACCCCTCCCCGTTTTGACAAAGAGGCTGCGCGCGTGAGCGGGCAGCCTCTTTGGGGCGACAGACGGGGCTGTCTTACTGCTTGGCAGCAGCTACCTGAGCGGCAACTTCAGCAGCGAAGTCGTCGACTGGCTTCTCGATGCCTTCGCCTACCTTGAAGTAGGTGAAGGAAACGATTTCAGCACCGGCTTTCTTGGCCAGCTCGCCAACCTTGACTTCCGGGTTCATGACGAAAGCTTGCTCTTTCAGCGAGGCTTCTGCCTTGAACTTGGTGATACGACCGTTGATCATGTTCTCAACGATGTTTTCCGGCTTGCCGGCGATCTTGTCGGCGTTCAGCTGCAGGAAGACATTCTTCTCGCGCTCGATGGCCTCGGCGGAGATTTCCGACGAATCCAGGAACTCAGGGTTCGAAGCTGCGACGTGCATGGCGATGTTCTTCGCCAGCTCCACGTCACCGCCTTTCAGAACGACGACAGCGCCGATCTTGTTGCCGTGCAGGTAGGCACCGACAACGTCACCCTCAACGCGCACCAGGCGACGGATGTTGACGTTCTCGCCGCACTTGGCAACCAGGGCTTCACGAGCAGCTTCACGCGAGGCGATCAGCGGAGCGGCGTCGGTCAGCTTCTGGGCGAAGGCTTCTTCGAGGCTTTCGGCCACGAAGTTCTTGAAGTCGTCTTGCAGGGCCAGGAAGTCGGTCTGCGAGTTCACTTCCAGCAGGACGGCGGATGTACCGTCGGTCTTGACGGCGATAGCGCCTTCAGCAGCGACGTTGCCAGCCTTTTTGGCGGCCTTGATGGCGCCCGAGGCACGCATGTCGTCAATGGCTTTCTCGATGTCGCCGCCGGCCTTTTCCAGGGCCTTTTTGCAATCCATCATGCCTTCGCCGGTACGCTCGCGCAGTTCTTTTACCAGCGCTGCAGTAATTGCTGCCATTTCAAAATCCTCTTGGAAAGTTTTTCAACCATTCCACCCGTCAATCACGGGCGTTCAATTCTGCAAATCCGCTGCTTTCATTTCAGCAGGCCCATGATGCGGGGCCGATGCTGACAGCAGGATTTCAAGGTGGCAAAAAGGGGGCAAAGCCCCCTTTTTGCGTGCCAAGTAGACGCTAGCGCCTATTACTCAGCAGCAGGTGCAGCCGCTTCTTCAGCGTAAACTTCGGTGCCGCCGGCAACGTTGTTGCGGCCGCGGATGACTGCGTCAGCCATCGAAGTCATGTACAGCTCGATAGCGCGAATGGCGTCATCGTTACCTGGGATGATGTAGTCAACACCTTCCGGGCTGCTGTTGGTATCGACAACGCCGATAACCGGGATACCCAGCTTGTTGGCTTCGGTGATCGCGATGCGCTCGTGATCAACGTCGATAACGAACAGAGCGTCTGGCAGACCGCCCATGTCCTTGATGCCACCCAGGCTGCGATCCAGTTTTTCCAGGTCGCGGGAGCGCATCAGGGCTTCTTTCTTGGTCAGCTTGGCGAAAGTGCCGTCTTCGGCCTGGGTTTCCAGGTCGCGCAGACGCTTGATCGAAGCGCGGATGGTCTTGTAGTTGGTCAGCATGCCGCCCAACCAACGGTGGTCAACGTACGGCGAACCGCAACGAGCTGCTTGCTCGGCAACGATCTTGCCGGCGGAACGCTTGGTGCCGACGAACAGGATCTTGTTCTTGCCCTGGGCCAGGCGCTCTACGAACGACAGAGCGTCGTTGAACATTGGCAGGGTTTTTTCCAGGTTGACGATGTGGATCTTGTTACGCGCGCCGAAAATGTACTTGCCCATTTTCGGGTTCCAGTAACGGGTCTGGTGGCCGAAGTGCACACCGGCCTTCAGCATATCGCGCATGTTGACTTGGGACATGATAGTTCCTTGATAAGTCGGGTTGGGCCTCCACGTATCCCAATGACCAACCCGCGAATTCTGCAACTCGGGGCACCCAGGTCATCGTGTCGACACGTGTGTGGGTTAAGTGCTGACGGGGTCGTCCCCGAAAGCGGCGCATTTTATACCACAGACCGCGAGCGAACGGAACCCGGATACTGTTGCGTCTGTCAGCACTTTTTGCAGCACCCCGGCTTTCGCGCCAGAATGCCAGCTGTAGACAACAGCATGGCCGCCTTTATCCCGACCGATCGGCGCCCTGCTCTGCTAGAATCCGGCCTTTCCCGTTTGTTCGCGCCGTGCACGGCGCCGTAGAGAGCCTGTAATGACCGTCACCATCAAGACCGCAGAAGACATCGAGAAGATGCGCATCGCTGGCCGCCTGGCCGCCGAAGTGCTGGAAATGATCGAAGAGCACGTCAAGCCCGGTGTCACCACCGAAGAGCTCGACCGCCTGTGCCACGACTATATCGTCAACGTCCAGCAGGCCATTCCGGCACCGCTCAACTACAAGGGCTACCCGAAGTCGATCTGCACCTCGATCAACCATGTGGTCTGCCACGGCATCCCCAACGACAAGCCGCTCAAGGACGGTGACACGCTCAATATCGATGTCACCGTGATCAAGGACGGCTACCACGGCGACACCAGCCGCATGTTCCACGTCGGTAACGTGCCGGTCTGGGCCGAGCGCCTGTCCAAGGTCACCCAGGAATGCATGTACAAGGCCATCGAACTGGTCAAGCCGGGCTGCCGCCTGGGCGACATCGGTGAAGTGATCCAGAAGCACGCGGAAAAGAACGGTTTCTCGGTGGTGCGCGAGTTCTGCGGTCATGGCATTGGCAAGGTGTTCCACGAAGAGCCACAGATCCTCCACTACGGCCGCGCTGGCACGGGCATGGAGCTGAAGGAAGGCATGACCTTCACCATCGAGCCGATGATCAACCAGGGCAAGGCCGACACCAAGGTGCTGGGCGACGGCTGGACCGCCATCACCAAGGACCGCAAGCTCTCGGCCCAGTGGGAACACACCCTGGTGGTGACCGCGACCGGCTACGAAATCTTCACCCTGCGCAAGGACGACACCATCCCGCGCACTTCGGCCTGACCGCACCCCGACAGGCCACCCCACGACAGGAACGTGACGCGATGCCCCAGGTGGACCCCGAGCTGTTCGACCGTGGCCAGTTCCAGGCGGAACTGGCCCTCAAGGCGAGCCCCATCGCCGCCTTCAAGAAAGCCATCCGCCTGGCCGGCGAGGTGCTCGACAAACGTTTTAGCGCCGGCAGCGACATCCGCCCGCTGATCGAGGCCCGCGCCTGGCTCGTCGACAATATCCTGCAACAGGCGTGGAACCAGTTCGACTGGGGCGACCAGAGCGGCATTGCCCTGGTTGCGGTGGGCGGCTACGGGCGCGGTGAACTGCACCCGCACTCGGACATCGACCTGCTGATTCTGCTGGGCGCGGCCGAGCACGAACAGTACCGCGACGCCATTGAGCGCTTTCTGACCTTGCTGTGGGACATTGGCCTGGAAGTCGGCCAGAGCGTGCGCACTGTCGACGAGTGCGCCGAACAGGCCCGCGCCGACCTGACGGTAATCACCAACCTGATGGAAAGCCGCACCATCGCCGGCCCCGAGGCCTTGCGCCAGCGCATGCTGGAAGTCACCAGCACCGCGCAAATGTGGCCGAGCAAGGAATTCTTCCTGGCCAAGCGCGCCGAACTCAAGGCCCGCCACCACAAGTACAACGACACGGAGTACAACCTCGAACCCAACGTCAAGGGTTCGCCAGGCGGCCTGCGTGACATCCAGACGGTCCTTTGGGTGGCCCGCCGCCAGTACGGGACGCTCAACCTGCATGCACTGGCCGGCGAAGGCTTCTTGCTGGAAAGCGAGAATGAACTGCTGGCTTCGTCCCAGGACTTCCTCTGGAAAGTCCGTTATGCCCTGCACATGCTGGCCGGACGCGCCGAAGACCGCCTGCTGTTCGACCACCAGCGCAGCATCGCCACGCTGCTGGGCTACAGCGATGAAAACCCCAAGCGGGCGATCGAACAGTTCATGCAGCAGTACTACCGGGTGGTGATGAGCATCAGCCAGCTGTGCGACCTGATCATCCAGCACTTCGAAGAAGTTATCCTCGCCGACGAGGAGAGTGGCAGCACCCAGCCGCTGAACGCGCGGTTCCGCCTGCATGACGGCTATATAGAGGCCGCCAACCCGAACGTGTTCAAGCGCACGCCGTTCGCCATGCTGGAAATTTTCGTACTGATGGCCCAACACCCCGAGATCAAGGGGGTGCGTGCCGATACCGTGCGCTTGCTGCGCGAACACCGCCACCTGATCGATGACACGTTCCGCACCGATATCCGCAATACCAGCCTGTTCATCGAGCTGTTCAAGTGCGAAATCGGCATCCACCGCAACCTGCGCCGGATGAACCGCTACGGCATTCTTGGCCGCTACCTGCCAGAGTTCGGCCTGATCGTCGGGCAGATGCAGCATGACCTGTTCCACATCTATACGGTCGACGCGCACACCCTCAACCTCATCAAGCACCTGCGCAAGCTGCAATACACGCCGGTGTCCGAGAAATTCCCGCTGGCCAGCAAGCTCATGGGGCGCCTGCCCAAACCCGAGTTGATCTACCTGGCCGGCCTGTACCACGACATCGGCAAGGGTCGCCAGGGCGACCACTCGGAAATCGGTGCGGTGGACGCGCAGAAGTTCTGCGAACGGCACCAGTTGCCGGCCTGGGACAGCCGCCTGATCGTCTGGCTGGTGCAGAACCACCTGGTGATGTCGACTACCGCCCAGCGCAAGGACTTGTCCGACCCACAGGTGATCAACGACTTTGCCCTGCACGTGGGCGACGAGACGCGCCTTGACTACCTGTACGTGCTGACCGTGGCCGACATCAACGCCACCAACCCGAGCCTGTGGAACTCGTGGCGGGCCAGCCTGCTGCGCCAGCTGTACACCGAGACCAAGCGCGCCCTGCGCCGCGGCCTGGAAAACCCGCTGGACCGCGAAGAGCAGATTCGCCAGACCCAGTCGTCAGCGCTGGATATCCTGGTGCGCGAGGGCACCGACCCGGACGACGTCGAGCAGCTATGGGCGCAACTGGGCGATGACTATTTCCTCAAGCACACAGCCGCCGACGTGGCCTGGCACACGGATGCGATCCTGCAGCAACCGGCCGACGGCGGGCCGCTGGTGCTGATCAAGGAAACCACCCAGCGCGAGTTCGAAGGCGGCACGCAGATCTTCATCTATGCCCCCGACCAGCACGATTTCTTCGCCGTGACGGTGGCGGCCATGTCGCAGTTGAACCTGAACATCCACGACGCACGGATCATCACGTCGAGCAGCCAGTTCACCCTCGACACCTACATTGTGCTGGACAACGACGGTGGCTCGATCGGCGACAACCCGCAGAGGGTCAAGCAGATTCGCGACGGTCTGACCGAAGCGCTGCGCAACCCCGAGGACTACCCGACCATCATCCAGCGCCGGGTGCCGCGGCAGCTCAAGCACTTCGACTTCCCGCCGCAAGTGACCATCCTCAACGATGCCCAGCGGCCGGTGACCATCCTCGAAATCACCGCGCCAGACCGCCCGGGCCTGCTGGCCCGACTGGGGCGGATCTTCCTGGAGTTCGACCTGTCGCTGCAAAACGCCAAGATCGCCACCCTCGGCGAGCGGGTTGAAGACGTGTTCTTCATTACCGATGCCGACAACCAGCCGCTGTCAGACCCGCAACTGTGCAGCCGCCTGCAGGAAGCCATCGTGCAGCAACTGCAGGCCGGCCAAGGTAGCGACACCAGCCAGACCCGCGTGACCATTTAACGATTAGACGATTGACGAGACCTCGCGCCGATGAACCATGCCTTGACCCAGCTTCAGCCCTATCCGTTCGAAAAGCTTCGTGCCCTGCTGGGCAGCGTGAAGCCCGCGGCGGACAAACGCGCCATCGCCCTGTCGATCGGTGAGCCGAAGCACGAATCGCCGGCGTTCGTCGCCCAGGCCATGGCCGACAACCTCGACAAGCTGGCGGTTTATCCCAGCACCATCGGCTTGCCAGCCCTGCGCCAGGCCATCGGTCAGTGGTGCGAACGACGTTTTGGCGTGCCGACCGGCTGGCTGGACGCCGACCGCCACATCCTGCCGGTCAACGGCACCCGTGAAGCGCTGTTCGCCTTCACCCAGGCCGTGGTCAACCGCGCCGATGAAGGCCTGGTGGTCAGCCCCAACCCGTTCTATCAGATCTACGAAGGCGCAGCGCTGCTGGCCGGCGCCACCCCGCACTACCTGCCGTGCCTGGAGAACAACGGTTTCAACCCGGACTTCGACGCCGTACCGGCCGAAGTGTGGAAGCGTTGCCAGATCCTGTTCCTGTGCTCGCCGGGCAACCCTACGGGTGCGCTGGTGCCGATGAACACCCTGAAGAAGCTGATTGCCCTGGCTGACGAGCACGACTTCGTGATCGCCGCCGACGAGTGCTACAGCGAGCTGTACTTCGACGAAGACGCGCCACCGCCAGGCCTGCTGACGGCATGCGCCGAGCTAGGCCGTAGCGATTTTGCGCGCTGCGTGGTGTTCCACAGCCTGTCCAAGCGCTCCAACCTGCCGGGGCTGCGCTCGGGCTTCGTCGCCGGCGATGCCCGGATCATCAAGCCGTTTCTGCTGTACCGCACCTACCACGGCTGCGCGATGCCGGTACAAACCCAACTGGCCAGCATCGCCGCCTGGCAGGACGAGGCGCATGTGCGCGACAACCGCGACCAATACCGGGCCAAGTACGATGCCGTGCTGGATATTCTGCAGCCGGTACTGGACGTGCAACGCCCGGACGGCAGTTTCTACCTGTGGGCCAAGGTACCGGGCGACGATGCCGAGTTCACCCGTGACCTGTTCGAAGCCCAGCATGTGACCGTGGTACCGGGGTCGTACCTGTCGCGTGAAGTGGACGGGGTGAACCCGGGTGCCGGGCGCGTGCGCATGGCACTGGTTGCACCGCTGGCCGAATGCATCGAGGCGGCGGAGCGGATTCGCGCCTTCCTGCAAAACCGCTGATCAACCCCTTCGCGGGCACGCCCGCCCCCACAGGTACTGCGCTGATTTCAAGCGCAGCGCAGTACCTGTGGGAGCGGGCGCGCCCGCGAAGGGCCTTGATAGGGTCTACTTGACTGAACCCAGGTTCGCCTCACTCATATCCAGCTCACCCAGTACTTGCCGCACCACCTCATCGCCCACCAGGTGCTGACGATGCAGGTTGTACAGCTCCAGCCGCTGGGCCCTCAGGGCACGCAAGCGTAAACGCCGCTCCAGCAAGTCCATCTGTGCGGCCAGGGCCTTGGCTTCGGCACTGTCGTCGTAGCTTTCCAGCTCATCCCGGTATTCAGCCATCAAGCGCGCCTTCAACTCGGTCGCCAAGGTTGCCTGCGCAGCATCCTGCGGTGCGTTGCTGTCGATCACCTCTTCTGCCTCCAAGGCATGAATCGCCGCCTCGGCTGTGCGCCGCCAGGCTTCCTGCACCTCTTGATGCAAGCGCTCGTCAGGGCTCTTGGTCACCCCTCGCAGTAACAGCGGCAGGGCAAGGCAGGCACTGATCAACGACAGCAGTATTACCCCCGCAGCAATGAAGATAAGCAGGTCACGCTCCGGGAAAGCTGTACCAGCCCCTATCAGCAACGGGATCGACATGACACCCGCCAGGGTGACAGCGCCGCGCACACCACCCAAGGTCAGCAACCAGCAGGAACGCGCCGTAGGCATCAGCACCAGTGCCGGCTTGCCGCGCCAGCGACGGACCACACCGATCGAGCGCCAGATACTCTGGACCCAGATGAACCGCAACAGAATCAGTGCGGCAAAGATCGCCACCACGTCCAGGCAGCGGTAGGCCAATGTCGGCCAGAGGGTCGCTTCGTGGCTGACCACAGCCTTGATGATGTCTGGCAACTGCAAGCCCAACAGCAGGAAGATCAGGCCATTGAAGGCAAACTCCAGCAACGACCACACACTGCGGTTGAGCAGGCGGGTACTGGTCTGACGCGGCAGCAGGTCGAGCCAGCTCTGCATCATGCCGGCCGCCACCGCCGAGAGAATACCCGAAACGCCCAGGCGCTCGGCCAGCACGTAGGCGGCGAACGGCAGCAGCAGCATGAAGACCACATGGGTAGCTGGATCGTCCCAGCCCCGGGTGATCATCCACATGCGCAGGCGACCGATCAACCAGCTCAGTACCACACCCACCGCAAGGCCGCCCAGTGCGACCAACACGAAGCTGAAGCCGGCGTCAGCCAACGAAAACACCCCGGTGATCGCCGCCGCCAAGGCGAACTTGAAGGTTACCAGGCCCGACGCGTCGTTCATCAGCGCCTCGCCCTGCAGCATGTGCATCAGGGGAGTGGGCAGGCGGTCCTGGGCAATGGCCGAAACGGCCACGGCGTCGGTCGGCGAAAGCACTGCGGCCAGGGCGAAAGCCACCGGCAACGGGATGCTCGGCAGCAACCAGTGGATGAAGTAACCGGCGCCGACCACGGTGAACAACACCAGCCCCACGGCCAGCGCCACTACCGGGCCACGAATGCGCCATAACTCACGCTTGGGGATGCGCCAGCCGTCGGCGAACAGCAGCGGAGGCAGGAACAGGAACAGGAACAATTCGGGGTCAAGGGCTACATGCAGGCCCAGCGTCGGCCACGCCAGCAAGGCACCGGCGGCAATCTGTACCAGCGGCAATGGCAGCGGGATCACACGGCCGACCAGCTTCGACAGGCTGACCAGCGTCAGCAGGATGAGAACGGTGTAGGCGGACTGCATCCGGGAAAGCTTCCTTTGTGAACCAGAAACTATATCAAGGCGAGACATCGCCATTGGAACAATATGTTAGCGGCGACCGACGGTTCGGGGCCGCTGCACGATAGTCGCAGGTGACGGGTGAATATGTAACATGATGATACCCAGCAGATGTGACCGGAGCTTGCGAGTCGCGTGCCCCGTTATTGAAGACTTGAACTACAGCGATCCCGTCGTATAATCGACATTAACGAATAACGTTAAGCATTCAGGCGCATGATTCGAAGCTTTAGCTGTGCCGACACGGAAGCGCTCTTCACAACGGGAAAGACACGGCGTTGGTCAGATATCAAGTCAGTCGCGGAGCGCAAACTGGCCATGCTCGATGCCGCAACAGAGTTGCGAGACCTTAGGTCGCCACCTGGCAATCGCCTCGAGTCACTGAGCGGCAACCGCGCCGGCCAACACAGTATCCGTGTAAATGACCAATGGCGGTTGTGCTTCACCTGGACAGAACACGGGCCAGTTAACGTTGAAATTGTCGATTACCACTGAGGTGCATCATGCTCAAGAACGGTATGCGTCCAATCCATCCGGGTGAAATCCTGCGGGAGGACTTCCAGAAGGAAATGGGCTTCAGCGCCGCGGCTCTGGCCAGGGCGTTGGGTGTAGCAACGCCAACCGTCAACAACATCCTGCGCGAACGGGGCGGTGTATCCGCCGACATGGCACTGCGTCTGTCCATCTGCCTGGACACCACCCCTGAGTTCTGGCTCAACCTGCAGACGGCCTTCGACCTGCGCACAGCCGAACAGCAACACGGCGATGAGATCATCGGGTCGGTCCAGCGCCTGGTCGCTTGAACACATCCTGATCAATAAACAGGGGCGCCACGGGCGTGGCGCCGCGAGGATCGTTCCCGCATAATCCCGCGACTGACATCGAAAAACGGAGAGATTGGGGCGACTTGTAACCCCAATGTACACAATGACCTACACGCTCTACGGCATCAAAGCCTGTGACACCATGAAAAAGGCGCGTACCTGGCTCGAAGACAACGCCATCGCCTACGAATTCCATGATTACAAAACCCAAGGCATCGACCGCGACAGCCTGAACCGCTGGTGCGACGAACACGGCTGGGAAGTCATCCTCAACCGTGCCGGCACCACCTTCCGCAAGCTGGACGACGCCAGCAAGGCAGACCTCGACCAGGCCAAGGCCGTCGAGCTGATGCTGGCCCAGCCGTCGATGATCAAACGCCCGGTGCTCGACCTTGGCGCGCGTACCCTGGTCGGGTTCAAGCCCGACCTGTACGCCGCTGCCCTGGCCTGAGCCCCCACCCTATTTCGCACGAGGTAATCACATGTCCAATACCCTGTTCAGCCTGGCCTTCGGTGTCGGCTCCCAGAACCGCCAGGGCGCCTGGCTGGAAGTGTTCTACGCACAACCGCTGCTCAACCCGAGCGCCGAACTGGTTGCTGCAGTCGCCCCTGTTCTCGGTTACGAAGGTGGCAACCAGGCCATCGCCTTCAGCAACGCCCAGGCCGCGCAACTGGCCGAAGCCGTAAAAGGCGTGGACGCCGCCCAGGCCGCCCTGCTGACCCGCCTGGCCGAAAGCCACAAGCCGCTGGTCGCCACCCTGCTGGCCGAAGACGCTGCCCTGAGCTCGACCCCAGAGGCCTACCTCAAGCTGCACCTGCTGTCGCACCGACTGGTCAAACCGCATGGCGTAAGCCTGGCCGGCATCTTCCCGCTGCTGCCGAACGTGGCCTGGACCAACCAGGGCGCAGTCGACCTGGGCGAGCTGGCCGAGCTGCAACTGGAAGCACGCCTGAAGGGCGAGCTGCTGGAAGTGTTCTCGGTGGACAAGTTCCCGAAAATGACCGACTACGTGGTACCGGCCGGCGTGCGTATCGCCGACACCGCCCGTGTGCGCCTGGGTGCCTACATCGGCGAAGGCACCACCATCATGCACGAAGGCTTCGTCAACTTTAATGCTGGCACCGAAGGCCCGGGCATGATCGAAGGCCGCGTTTCCGCTGGCGTATTCGTTGGCAAAGGTTCGGACCTGGGCGGCGGCTGCTCGACCATGGGCACCCTGTCCGGTGGCGGCAACATCGTCATCAAGGTTGGCGAGGGTTGCCTGATCGGCGCCAACGCAGGCATCGGTATTCCGCTGGGCGACCGCAACACCGTCGAAGCCGGCCTGTACATCACCGCGGGCACCAAGGTGAACCTGCTGGACGAGAACAACGAGCTGGTCAAAGTGGTCAAGGCCCGCGACCTGGCTGGTCAGACCGACCTGCTGTTCCGTCGCAACTCGCTCAATGGCGCGGTAGAGTGCAAGACCCACAAGTCGGCCATCGAGCTGAACGAAGCGCTGCACGCTCACAACTGAGAACCTTGCCGGGTTTGAGGTGTTAAGATCGGGTCTGGCGCCAATGCACCAGACCCGATTTTCATTCCAGGCCTCGCAAACATGTTTCAGCCCTCTCCCTGGCGTGCCGACTTTCCCGCCATCGCCGCCCTGCAACGGCAGCACCAGACATACCTGGACAGCGCAGCCACCACCCAGAAGCCGCAAGCCCTGCTCGACGCCCTGAGCCATTACTACGGCCATGGCGCGGCCAACGTGCACCGCGCCCAGCATTTGCCCGGCGCGCTGGCGACCCAGGCCTTCGAAACCAGCCGCGACAAGGTCGCCGCCTGGCTCAATGCCGCAGACTCGCGGCAGATCGTGTTCACCCACGGTGCTACCTCGGCGCTGAACCTGCTGGCCTATGGCCTGGAGCACCGCCTCGAAGCCGGTGACGAAATTGCCGTCAGTGCCCTGGAGCACCATGCCAACCTGCTGCCCTGGCAACAGCTGGCGCACCGGCGCAACCTGCGCCTGGTGGTGCTGCCGCTGGATGCCCATGGCCGTATCGACCAGGAACAGGCACTGCAACTGATCGGCCCGCGCACCCGGGTGCTCGCCGTCAGCCAGCTGTCCAACGTGCTGGGTACCTGGCAGCCGCTACCAGCGCTACTGGCCCATGCCCGCGCCCAGGGCGCGCTGACTGTGGTCGATGGTGCCCAAGGCGTGGTGCATGGTCGCCATGACATGCAGCAACTGGGCTGCGACTTCTATGTGTTTTCCAGCCACAAGCTGTACGGTCCAGACGGCGTCGGCGTGCTCTATGGTCGCGCCCAGGCCCTGGAGCTGTTGCGCCACTGGCAGTTCGGTGGCGAGATGGTGCAGTTGGCCGAATACCACAGCGCCAGCTTCCGCCCCGCGCCCCTGGGATTCGAGGCGGGTACGCCGCCCATTGCCGGAGTGATAGGCCTGGGCGCGACACTGGACTACCTGGCCAGCCTCGATGCCCATGCGGTCGCAGCGCATGAAGCCAACCTGCACCAGCACCTGCTGCGTGGCCTGGGCGACCGCGAAGGTGTGCGGGTGTTGGGTGCACCGCAGACGGCCCTGGCCAGTTTCGTCATCGAGGGCGTGCACAACGCCGATATCGCTCATCTGCTGACTGAACAGGGCATTGCCGTGCGTGCCGGTCACCACTGTGCCATGCCACTGCTGAAGGGGATGGGGCTGGAGGGCGCGATACGGGTGTCGCTGGGTTTGTACAACGACAGCGATGACTTGCAACATTTCTTCGACGCGCTGGATCAAGGCCTGGAGCTGTTGCGATGAGCCTGCCGGAACAGGCGCATCAAGCGCTGGTAGCTTTTCAACAGGGCAAAGGCTGGGAACAGCGTGCTCGGTTGCTGATGCAGTGGGGTGACCGCCTGGAGCCGCTGGCTGATGCCGAAAGGACCGAGGCCAACCGGGTGCATGGCTGCGAGAGCCTGGTGTGGCTGGTGGCCGAGCAGATCGAGGGAGTATGGCGGTTCAAGGCCAGCAGCGATGCCCGCTTGTTGCGTGGGCTGCTGGCGCTGTTGCTGGTGCGGGTGCAGGGACTGGCCAGTGAGGAGCTGGCCGGGATTGATCTGCGCGAGTGGTTTACCCAGCTCGGGCTGGAACGCCAATTGTCGCCGTCGCGCAGCAATGGGCTGCATGCGGTGTTGCAGCGGATGGCGGAGTTGGCGTCCAACCGCTGAATCGGCGCCGGTTTCTTCGCGGGCCTGCCCGCTCCCACAGGTACGGCGTCATGCTTGAGAGAGATGCAGTACCTGTGGGAGCGGGCGGGCCCGCGAAGACGCCCACGCGGTCTATTCAGGCTTGACCCGTTCCGACGGCCGGCGCGCTCCAGCCACCAGCTTCTCGATCGCCTTGCTCGCCGCTACCATGCCAAAGGTCGCGGTCACCATCATCACTGCACCAAAGCCACCCGAGCAGTCCAGGCGCACGCCCTCACCCACGAAGCTTTTCTGCAAGCAAACGCTGCCATCACCCTTGGGGTAACGCAGCTGTTCGCTGGAGAACACGCACGGCACGCCATAGTTGCGGCTGACGTTACGCGAAAAGTTGTAGTCGCGGCGCAGGGTGGAACGCACCCGTGACGCCAACGGGTCGTTGAAGGTCTTGTTCAGGTCGGCGATCTGGATCTGCGTCGGGTCGATCTGGCCACCCGCGCCACCGGTAGTGACAATGGCAATCTTGCGCCGCCGACACCAGGCGATCAGCGCCGCCTTGGCCATGACGCTGTCGATGCAGTCGATCACGCAGTCGAGGTGCTCGGTGATGTATTCGGCCATGGTCTCGCGGGTGACGAAGTCGGCCACCGCATGCACCGTGCACCCGGGGTTGATCGCCCGCAGGCGCTCGGCCATGACCTCGACCTTGGGCCGCCCCACCTGCCCTTCCAGCGCATGGGCCTGGCGGTTGGTGTTGCTGACACAGACATCGTCCAGGTCGAACAGGGTGATTTCGCCCACGCCGCTGCGGGCCAGCGCTTCGGCCACCCACGAGCCCACCCCGCCGATACCGACCACGCCCACATGGGCCTGGCCCAGCCGCTGCAGCCCTTGGTCGCCATACAACCGGGCAACGCCGGCAAAGCGTGGATCTTCTGTGCTCATGTTCATACCCCAAAAAACCGGCACGCATTATATGCCAGCAGCCCCAAGGCCTGCATCGTTAGGAAAGAGACTACCAACACTGCTTTAATGTCCTACCACTTCGCCACGAATGGACGACGATGTCTTCACGTAAATTCGGCCTGAACCTGGTAGTGGTGCTGGCCATCGCCGCACTGTTCACCGGGTTCTGGGCACTGATCAACCGCCCGGTCTTCGCCCCCGCCTGGCCAGAACAGATTTCTGGCTTTTCGTATTCGCCGTTCCGCCTGGGCGAAAGCCCGCAGAAGGGTCAGTACCCCACTGACGAAGAACTGCGCCAGGACCTGGAGCAACTGAGCAAACTGACCGACAGCATCCGTATCTACACCGTGGAGGGCACTCAGGCCGACATCCCGCGCCTGGCCGAAGAGTTCGGCCTGCGGGTGACGCTGGGGATATGGATCAGCCCGGACCTGGAGCGCAACGAGCGCGAGATCGCCACGGCCATCCAGCTGGCCAATACCTCGCGCAGCGTGGTGCGGGTGGTGGTCGGCAACGAGGCGCTGTTCCGTGAAGAAGTCACACCGGGAAACCTGATCAAATACCTGGACCGGGTACGCGCAGCCGTGAAGGTGCCTGTGACCACCAGTGAACAATGGCACATCTGGAAGGAACACCCTGAGCTGGCCAGGCACGTCGACCTGATTGCCGCGCACATCCTGCCCTACTGGGAGTTCGTGCCAATGGAGGACTCGGTCGAGTTCGTCCTCGACCGCGCCCGTGAACTGAAGCACCAGTTCCCGCGCAAACCCCTGCTGCTGTCGGAAGTCGGCTGGCCGAGCAACGGCCGCATGCGCGGTGGTGCCGATGCCACACAGGCCGACCAGGCCATCTACTTGCGCACCCTGGTCAATACCCTCAACCGCCGTGGCTACAACTACTTTGTCATTGAAGCCTATGACCAACCCTGGAAGGCCAGCGACGAAGGCTCGGTAGGCGCCTACTGGGGCGTCTACAACGCCGAGCGCCAGCAGAAGTTCAACTTCGACGGCCCCGTGGTGGCGATCCCGCAGTGGCGGGCCCTGGCAGTGGCGTCGGTGGTGCTGGCAATGATCGCCCTGATGGTGCTGTTCATCGATGGCTCGGCCCTGCGCCAGCGTGGCCGTACCTTCCTGACGTTCATCACCTTCCTGTGCGGGTCGGTACTGGTGTGGATCGCCTATGACTACAGCCAGCAATACAGCACCTGGTTCAGCCTGACCGTGGGCGTGCTGCTGGCCCTCGGCGCGCTGGGCGTGTTCATCGTGTTGCTCACCGAAGCCCACGAGCTGGCCGAGGCGGTCTGGATACACAAGCGCCGCCGCGAATTCCTGCCCGTGCAGGCCGACAGTGCCTACCGGCCCAAGGTGTCGGTGCACGTGCCGTGCTACAACGAGCCACCTGAGATGGTGAAACAAACCCTCGACGCCCTGGCCGCCCTGGACTACCCCGACTACGAAGTACTGGTGATCGACAACAACACCAAGGACCCGGCCGTGTGGGAGCCGCTCAAGGCCCACTGCGAGAAGCTTGGCGAGCGCTTCAAGTTCTTCCACGTCGCGCCTCTGGCCGGCTTCAAGGGCGGTGCACTGAATTACCTGATCCCGCACACGGCCAAGGACGCCGAAGTGATCGCGGTAATCGACTCGGACTACTGCGTCGACCGCAACTGGCTCAAGCACATGGTGCCGCACTTCGCCGATCCGAAAATTGCCGTGGTGCAGTCACCGCAGGATTACCGCGACCAGCACGAGAGTGCCTTCAAGAAGCTGTGCTACAGCGAATACAAGGGCTTCTTCCACATCGGCATGGTCACCCGCAACGACCGTGACGCGATCATCCAGCACGGCACCATGACCATGACCCGGCGCAGTGTGCTGGAAGAACTGGGCTGGGCCGAATGGTGCATCTGCGAGGATGCCGAGCTGGGGCTGCGCGTGTTCGAGAAAGGCCTGTCCGCCGCCTACGCCCACAACAGCTACGGCAAGGGCCTGATGCCCGACACCTTCATCGACTTCAAGAAGCAACGCTTCCGCTGGGCCTACGGCGCCATCCAGATCATCAAGCACCACGCCGGTGCGCTGCTGCGCGGCAAAGGCAGCCAGCTGACCCGTGGCCAGCGCTACCACTTCCTGGCCGGCTGGCTACCGTGGATCGCCGATGGCATGAACATCTTCTTCACCATCGGCGCGCTGTTGTGGTCGGCGGCGATGATCATCGTGCCGCATCGGGTCGACCCGCCACTGATGATCTTCGCCATCCCGCCGCTGGCGCTGTTCTTCTTCAAGGTCGGCAAGATCGTCTTCCTGTACCGCCGAGCGGTGGGGGTGAACCTCAAGGATGCCTTCGCAGCTGCACTGGCCGGGCTGGCACTGTCGCACACCATCGCCAAGGCGGTCCTGTATGGCTTCTTCACCAGCAGCATGCCGTTCTTCCGCACGCCGAAGAATGCTGACAGCCATGGGTTGCTGGTGGCAATTTCCGAAGCGCGTGAAGAGCTGTTCATCATGGTGCTGCTGTGGGGCGCGGCGCTGGGCATCTACCTGGTGCAGGGGCTGCCGAGCTCGGATATGCGCTTCTGGGTGGCGATGTTGCTGGTACAGTCGTTGCCTTATGTGGCAGCGCTGGTGATGGCGTTCCTGTCGTCGTTACCCAAGCCGCAGGAAAAGGCTGCCGAACCGCAGCAGGCTTGAGATTGTCAGGGGCGCTTTGCGCCCCTATCGCGACGCAAGGCCGCTCCCACAAGGAACCGCATACCC
>NZ_JBICKE010000010.1:0-24031 GCF_043103865.1 Pseudomonas sp. yb_5 | reverse complement strand
GTCGACTTGGCAGCTGGTTTGGCCGCAGGCTTGGCGGCAGCGGTCGCCCTGGCAACTGGTTTGGCCGTAGACTTGGCTGCAGCGGTCGCCCTGGCAGCCGGTTTGGCTGCACGCTGATCAAGGGCCTTGGCTGCAGCTTCGCGTACCTTGCCTACACCCTGGGCCAGCTTGAGACTGTCCTGTGCATCGCGTTTGAGTTGCTGAATGTAAGAGCGAGTCTGGGTTTGACGTTCCTTGAGAGAATCGAGCAGTTCCTCAAGTTCACCGATGGTTTTTTGCGCCTTGGTTTGCGCCTTGGCTTTACCTGCCTTGGCCGCGTCTTGCAGTTTCAGGCGACCGTTGTGCAGTTTTTCCTGCGCCTTGCCACGCTGCTTTTCCAACTTCGCCAGCAGTTTTTCCGCATCAGCCAGCGCTTGCGAGCAGGCCTCTTCCAAGTGCTCGAGCAAGCTGCCCGAAAGTTGCTGGAGCAGGTGTAACGGCGTACTTACTGGCTTCTTTTTGGCCGACATGGTTTACCTCCTGGCTGACGAGATTGCGGCTCATACTATGCTTCTGCTGCTACCGCCGCTAGGGCATGTTGACCGTAACATTTACGCCGCGTTGCATGCCTGGGCAAAGTTGTTATCTTGCAGCTGCGTGAAAGTGTAGTTGCTGAATTAATCATTGCTCGCATTTGGGAGTCAGGCGTTGCCTCGATATCTTGTTTTAGGTTTATGCCTGATGGCCTCCCTCGCCTTGGCCGACAACGACGACCACGATTTGGCCTACAGCCTGGGTGCCAGCCTGGGTGAACGCCTGCGCCAGGAGATGCCGGGCTTGCAACTGGATGCACTGGTCGAAGGCCTGAAACAGTCCTATCAGGGGCAACCCCTCAAGCTCGACAAGGCACACATGCAGGCGGTGCTCCAGCAGCATGAAACCCAGGAAGGTAACGCCGCTGTGCAACAGCTGCAGGCCGCCGAAACGCGTTTCATGGCTAATGAACGTGGGCGTTATGGGGTGCACGAACTAACGGAAGGTGTGCTGTACAGCGAACTGCAGGCAGGCACGGGTGCTCAGCCGAAAGCAGGCAGCAAAGTGCAGGTGCGCTACGTGGGCAGATTGCCGGATGGCTCGATATTCGACCAGAACCAGACACCCCAATGGTTCAACCTGGATTCGGTTATCGAAGGCTGGCAGGTCGCCTTGCCGAAAATGCACGCTGGCGCCAAATGGCGCCTGGTGATTCCTTCTGCGCAAGCCTATGGCGCCGAGGGGGCGGGAGACCTGATTGCACCCTACACCCCCTTGGTATTCGAGATCGAACTGCTGGCGGTTGGCGACTGACGCCAACCTTCAGGCTTGCACTGCACCCTCTTCCTTGTGCGCGTTGTGCAGCACTTCGATCAGGCAGTCTTCGAGCTCGAAGCGCTCATGCAACAGCCCGCCCAACTTGGCCAGCTTCTCGGCAAAGCGTTCGGTGTCCTTGCACTCCCCTTTGGTGCAATGGTCATTGAAGGCCAGTGCGATCTGAGTACTGTCGTTGATCCGTGGGTTGATCTCTTCGGCCAGCTTCAGCGCCTTCTCGTCTCCGAACGCCTTGGCCTCGCTGACCAGTTGCTCGCAGACTTCGAAGTGCCACGCCGAAACGTAGTCGACCAGAAGTGAGCAAAAGTCCCCGTTGGTGTCCTTGTCGGCGAAGGCTGGCTTCACATCGCGCAGGGCGCGAAAAGCTTGCACCAGTTCCTGGCGCTCCTCCAGCCAACGGTCGATCAGCTTGTGAACCCCACCCCAGCGTTCCTGGGCGTTCTGACAACTATCGAGCATGGCGATCTCTTCCCTTCTGGGTAGATGCCGCTGCACCTCGTACTACTACCGCGCAGCACAAAGGTGACATCAGCAGGACGGCATCGAGCAGTTGTTTTTCCGGTATGCGTGCTGGGAGATTATTCCCGCGCGTGCTGCCCTTCAAGGTACGCAGCACACAAAGTTCATACAAGCGTTTAATACCCTGTTACATCACCATTGGTCGCGCTAATGGCGCAACCTTGCGCCAGGTCATGTTCTTGCCAGGGTGCGGAAACGATACGCCAGCAGACAACTCAAGGGCAGAACCGCCAGCAGCAGGAAGGCCAACAGGCTCCATTCCGGCAGTGTCAGATCAAGAAAGCTCCAGGCAAGCGAACGGCAATCCGGGCCACCCAGCAACAGTTGCCGTGCCGCCTCACCCCAGGAGTGCGCGAACACGCGCCCGATCGGCACCGGGCATACTTCATTTCCTCCCTCAGCACCCTGCAACCAGACATGCCGAGCGGCCAGCAATGCGCCGGCCAGCGAGCAGCCCAGCGCCAGCCGAGCGTAACGAAGGATGCCCTGCGTGCCCGGCGCCTGCAGCACGGCTGCGAAGCACAGCAGCGCGTACACGCCAAGCAGCAACCGTTGGCTGAGGCACAATGGGCACGGCTTCAGCCCCACTGTGTTTTCCAGACGGAAAGACGCAACCAGTACCGCCAGTGCGAGCAGGCAGGCAGGAAGAAAAAAGGTGCGCAAACGGGCCGGCAGCATGGGCAGTGAAGGTCCCGGGGAAAAAGTAGGGGCTTGAAACGGTAGAGGAAAGACACGCTTTGTTTCAAGGCACGACAGCAACGACAAGTCGCTGAATCGCGTAGGAAATTTCTAGATATGCGGTAGGAGGCGACGGAAGAAATGGACTTCAGATCTAACTGACAGCAAAAGATAAATTACCTGCCCCCAAAGCCCGCACCTTGGCGCGGGCCTTAGGGTGGGTCAGGCGCGTACGCCTTCTGGCAAAGGCAGCGCCAGCAGGCGTTCGTCCAGCAGGCCAAGGCCCTCCTGGAATAGCTGGTTGCTGCGCTCGGTCTCGCCCAGCCCAGCGAGCAGGCGGGCCAGCTCAGCACAGGCCTCGGGGTTGCGCTCCATACGCAGGCTGCTTTCCAGGTAGTCACGCGCCTTGCCCCACAGGCGGTTCTGCAGGCTCAGACGGCCCAGGGTCAGCAGCAGGCTGGCGTCTTGCGGGTGAGCCTTGAGCCAACCTTCAGCGGTTTGCAGCTGACGCGCCGGGTCATCACCACGCACCAGGCCGTAAAGGCGGGCCAGGTGGCTTTCGTAGTCGCGCTTGAGGGCAGTACGCAGCACTTGTTCGGCCTCGTTCTGGGCACCTACCTGGCGCAACTGCTCGGCGTACGCCAGCACCAGTTGTGGCTCCTGGCGCTGGGCTGCGGTCAGCTGCTGCCAGGCGCGCTCCAAGGATTGACGTGCACTTTGCGCGTCTTCGCCACGGGTGGTAGCCAGGCTCAGGTTCTGGCCCCAGGCACGTTGTTCCAGAGCAGCCAGCTCGGCGGCCGGCAGCACCTTGCCCTTGCGCAGGTCTGGCAGCAGACGAATCAGTGCAGACCAGTCGCCGCGCTCCAGGTACAGGCTTTGCAGCAAGCGCAGCACCTGGCCGTTGTGCGGGTGGCGTTCCTGCATGGCCAGCAGGGTTTCCAGGGCTCCATCGCTTTCGCCTCGGTCCATCTGCAGTTGGGCATGGGTCAGGGCAATGGCCAGCTCCGCTTGTGGCTGGCGCTCCAGGGCACGCTCCAGCAGGTTGTCGCTGTCTTCGGTGCGGCCTTGCTCGTTGGCCGCGCGCGCGGCACCAAGGTAGTACAACAACGGTTGGCGCTCAGCCTCGGCGGCACGGTGCAAGTGCCGTTGGGCACTGGCCCAGCGGCCTTCGGCGAGATCAAGCTGGCCCTGTTCGATCGCCAGGCGGATACGCCGGCTGCGGTTACGCCGTGACCACGGGTTGACCACACCACTGGAAGTCAGCACCAGGCCGACCAGATAGCGCAGCAACCACAGCAACAGGACGACCGCCAAAACACCGGCCAAGGCTGCCCATAGCCCCGACTGGTAGCGGAAGCCACCATAGGAAATCAGTACATAGCCGCTGTGCTTGGCGACCGCGATGCCCAGTGCCGCTGCAACCACGATCGCAAGCACGGCCAACAGGTAGACACGCTTCATGGCTTGCCCCCTTCAGCCTCGGTCGGCAGGTGACGACGCTGAATATAGGCCTGCACTGCCGCCAGGCTTTCACTCAGGTCAGGGGTAACCACCGACACCGGCTGATCAGCCAAGGCATTGAGGCTGTCGAGCATGGCCTTGCTTTGCGGGTTGTCTGCGTTGAAGTTGGCCAGCAGTACGCTGCGGGCGTCGTCCAGCGCCTGCGTGTAAACCTTGGCATCGCCATTGAGCGCCGCCCACTGGGCCTGCTCGATAGTCAGGCTCAGGGCCAGGCGCAGCTGGTTCAACTGTTGCCCGGCCAGCAACGGACGCACGTTTTCATCGGCGTTGAAGTCGATCTGGAAGTACTTGGATATTTCTGCCCACCATTGCGACAGCCTGCTGGCTCCATCACCGTCGGCGGTCAGGGCACCAAGCGCATCGGCGTTGCTGTCGAACTCGGGTGACTGGGCGCTCAGCTGCTGTACCAGCTCACGCTGGGCAGCCAGTTTCAAGAACAGGCCGGTTCGGTCGGGTTGCTCAGTGCTGTTGAGCATGGCCAGGCTGCGTGCCAGTTGCTCGCGGGCGGCGAAGGCACCCGGGTCGCTCTGCTCGCGCAGGATCTCGTCGGCGCCTTCGACCAGGGCTTTGGCACTGGTGATGTCCTGCAACGCTGAAAGGCGCAGGGTAGCCAGGCGCAGCAGGTGCTCGGCTTCGGCCAGGCGCCACTCTTTGCGGCTTTCTCCCAGCACGGTTTCCAGGCGCTGACTGAGACGCTGCTGGTCGCCCTGTAGCTGGGCTACCAGACGCCGGCGGTCTTCCAGCTCGCTGGCGGCTGGCAGACTGGCCAGTTGCGCACTGATCTGCTGCTCACGTTGCTGCAGCGCCTCGGCGCGCTGATTCAGCGCCTCGATGTGCTGGCCCTGGTTGAACTCACTGCCCTGCAGTTGACGCACCTGCCAGACACCCCACCCACCTACCGCCACCCCGGCCGCACCAAGCAGCAAGGCCAGCGCTGCCAGGCCACTGCCGGAGCGTTTGGCAGGTGGGGTGGTAACGGGTTCCGCAGGCGCCTGTGCCGACGGTTGATCGTTATTGGACAAGACAGTCTCGCTCACGTATCCATCCTTTGCATGGGGGCGCACCGCATTCAGCTTAGCGCCTTAAGAGGCAGGTGCAGCGCTACGCTGCACGGCTGCCAGCAAGGCCGTGGCACTGGCGCCACGGCAATCCACAACCTGTTGGGCCCCGGCGGCCTTGGCCTGCTCGGCGACCCGCGGGCTGGGCACGAACAGCGGCAACTGGGCCAACCGCAGCCAATCGGCACCGGCCATCTGCTGCAAATGTTCAAAACCCTGCCCACTGCTGACCACCAGGCCATTGAGGCGTTCCGCTTCAATGCGGCGCATCAGCGTACCCGCCGGGTAGGCCGGCAGGCAGCGACGATACAGTTCCAGATATTCGACACTAGCACCTTGCTCTGCAAGACGCTCTGCCAGCAGTTCGCGACCTCCGACGCCGCGAACGATCAAGACACGCGGTGCCGGCTCGGTAACTGCCTGGCGCAGGGCCGGCAGTGCCAGCAACGCTTCGCTGTCATCGCCACGCGGCGGAAAGCTGACCTCCAGCCCTGCACCCTGCAGCACCCCAGCGGTTGCTTCACCCACGGTGAACCAGCCTCGCTGCGGAGGCTGGATGCTGGCCTGGGCCAGATGCTCAAGCAACAGCCGGGCGGCCGGCTTGCTGACCACAATGATCGCCTGGAAGTCATGCAAGCCCTCCAGCGACAGTCGCTGTGGGGCTTGCACGGTAATGGGTTCAATCGCCAGCAGTGGCAGGCAACTGCTGCCCACTCCCGCTGCCGCCAGGCTTTGCGCCAGCGCCGCGCAGTCCTCGGCAGGCCGGGTCAGCAACAGGCGCCATTGGCTCACGGGTGACCGGCCTCGCCGTACACTTCCTTGAGAATGGCCTCGGCGCCCTGACCCAGCAAGTCTTCGGCCACCTGCACGCCCAAGGGCTCGGCAGCAGCTCGCGGGGCACGGGCATCGGCCACCAGCAAGGTCCCGCCGCTAGGCTGGCCGACCAGGCCACGCAGCCACAACTGGTCACCTTCAAGTACCGCGTAGCAGGCGATCGGCACTTGGCAGCCACCATTCAGGCGTTTGTTCAGCGCGCGCTCGGCCATCACCCGGTCAGCGGTGTCGACATGGTGCAGTGGCGCCAGCAGTGCATGGATCTCAACGTCGGCACTGCGGCACTCGATGCCCACCGCGCCCTGACCACCTGCCGGCAGGCTGTCATCGACGCTGATGGTGGAGGTGATGCGGTCTTCGAAGCCCAGACGGATCAGGCCCGCTGCGGCGAGGATGATGGCGTCGTACTCGCCGGCATCCAGCTTCGCCAGGCGGGTGTTGACGTTGCCGCGCAGAAAACGGATTTGCAGGTCCGGGCGGCGCGCCAGTAACTGGGCCTGACGGCGCAGGCTTGAGGTACCGACGATACTGCCGGCGGGCAGCGCTTCAAGGCTGTCAAAGGTATTGGAAACGAAGGCATCACGCGGGTCTTCACGCTCGCAGATGCAGTACAGGCCCAGGCCCTCGGGGAAGTCCATGGGCACGTCTTTCATCGAGTGCACGGCAATGTCGGCTTCGTTGTCCAACAGCGCGGTTTCCAGTTCCTTGACGAACAGGCCCTTCCCGCCGATTTTTGCCAGCGGCGCGTCGAGCAACTTGTCACCACGGCTGACCATGGGTACCAGGGTCACCTGCAGACCGGTGTGGGCCTGCTCGAGGCGGGCCTTGACGTATTCGGCCTGCCACAGGGCCAAAGCACTTTTACGGGTGGCAATGCGGATTTCGCGAGTGGACATGAAACGCCCCGATCCAGAGAAATACCGCCGATGATAACAGCATCGCCGGTATCGCTTGCAGATACGGATCAACAGGTCATACGCAGCCAGGTGCAGGAGCGGCCCGGATCCGAGGGCCTCAGAGGGTCTGCATCATCTTGCGCACACCAGCCACATGCCGACGGCTGACGGTCAAGGCATCGCCGTCCAGGCCTTTCAGATACAGCTGAAAGTGCCCCAGCGGGGTGCGCTGCAAGCGTTCGATGCGCTCGCGGGCGACCAATGCATTGCGGTGGATGCGCACGAAGCGTTCGCCAAATTCGTCTTCCAGGGCTTTGAGTGGCTCGTCAAGCAGCACCTCCCCGGCTTCGTGACGCAAAGTCACATACTTGTGGTCGGCAATGAAATAGATCACCTGGGGTAACGGGATCAGTTCAATACCTTTACGCGTGCGGGCGCTTATATGGCTGCGTGGGCCACCGCCTTCATTGGCCGGCCGGGTAAGTGCCGCCAGTTGGGCGCGGTTGGGTTTTTCGGCCTTGCGCAAGGCATCGCGCAAGGCCTGGGCCTGGAAGGGCTTGGTGACATGGCTGAGGGTACTGTCCTTGAATGCCTCTGCACCGTATTCATCATCCCCGGAGCAGAACACCACCGCGGGCGGCGCCTCGCGTTCGCACAGGCGAGCGGCGACTTGCAGGCCATCCAGGCCTGGCATGCCGATGTCCAGCAGGACCACATCGGGTTTGAGGCTTTCAATCAGTGCCAAGGCCTCATCGCCGTTGGTGGCGCTGGGCTCCAGCACTGTGTAACCCTCCAGTTCGCCGAGCAGCCGGCTGAGGCGTTCACGGCCTTGGGGTTCGTCATCAACGATCAGGACATTCATAATTGCGCTGGATTCCTGAATGAGTCTCGCACAGGTATAGCGTAGACAGGTGTGGTTCGAGCGACACTGCGGTCACGCTCTAGACCGGTGCGATGGCCAAAGATTCACTCGGCCCGGCAGATTCACTGCCAGTCCTTTGTCCAACTGTAGACGGTCCGTGGAACACTGCCGTTCATTCCTTGAAATCCTTCTCTGCGATCTTCCGGGTATTTCTCTCGACCGGCGCCCTGCGGCAGCCAGCCCAACCCTGCTATCATCGACGCCACTTTTTCGTTCACGCCTGCAATGAGTGAATCCATGAGCACCGACAAGACCAATCAGTCCTGGGGCGGCCGCTTCAGTGAGCCCGTCGACGCCTTCGTCGCCCGTTTCACCGCCTCGGTAGATTTCGACAAGCGCCTGTACCGTCACGACATCATGGGTTCGATCGCCCATGCCACCATGCTGGCGCAGGTCGGCGTGCTCAGTGATGCCGAGCGCGACACCATCATCGATGGTCTGAAAACCATCCAGGGCGAGATTGAAGCCGGCAACTTCGACTGGCGTGTCGACCTCGAAGACGTGCACATGAACATCGAAGCACGCCTGACCGACCGCATCGGCATCACCGGCAAGAAGCTGCACACCGGCCGTAGCCGCAACGATCAGGTGGCCACCGACATCCGCCTTTGGCTGCGCGACGAGATCGACCTGATCCTGGCTGAAATCACTCGCCTGCAGCAGGGCCTGCTGGAGCAGGCAGAGCGTGAAGCCGAAACCATCATGCCTGGTTTCACCCACCTGCAGACGGCGCAGCCAGTCACCTTTGGCCACCACCTGCTAGCCTGGTTCGAAATGCTCAGCCGCGACTATGAGCGCCTGGTCGACTGCCGCAAGCGCACCAACCGCATGCCTCTGGGCAGCGCCGCACTGGCCGGCACCACTTACCCGATCGATCGCGAACTGACCTGCAAGCTGCTGGGCTTTGAAGCCGTGGCCGGCAACTCGCTGGACGGCGTGTCGGACCGTGACTTCGCCATCGAATTCTGCGCTGCGGCCAGCGTGGCGATGATGCACCTTTCGCGCTTCTCCGAAGAGCTGGTGCTGTGGACCAGCGCACAGTTCCAGTTCATCGACCTTCCGGACCGCTTCTGCACCGGCAGCTCGATCATGCCGCAGAAAAAGAACCCGGACGTGCCAGAGCTGGTACGCGGCAAGAGCGGCCGCGTGTTCGGCGCCCTGACCGGCCTGCTGACCCTGATGAAAGGCCAACCGCTGGCCTACAACAAGGACAACCAGGAGGACAAGGAACCGCTGTTCGACGCCGCCGACACCCTGCGCGACTCGCTGCGGGCCTTCGCTGACATGATCCCGGCGATCAAGCCCAAGCACGCCATCATGCGTGAAGCGGCCCTGCGCGGTTTCTCCACCGCTACCGACCTGGCCGACTACCTGGTTCGCCGTGGCCTGCCGTTCCGTGACTGCCACGAAATCGTTGGCCACGCGGTGAAGTATGGTGTGGACACTGGCAAGGACCTGGCCGAGATGAGCCTGGACGAACTGCGCCAGTTCAGCGACCAGATCGAGCAGGACGTGTTTGCCGTGCTGACTCTGGAAGGCTCGGTGAACGCACGTGACCACATTGGTGGTACGGCGCCGGCGCAGGTGCGCGCTGCCGTAGTTCGCGGCAAAGCCCTGTTGGCGTCTCGCTAACTCCCGGGGCGAGGGCTTCGCCCTCGTTCGCGGGTAAACCCGCTCCTACAACGGTTGTGCTGTACCTGTAGGAGCGGGTTTACCCGCGAATGACCCAACAGGACTCTTAGCGTTTACCGCTGCGAATCATCTCCATGAAGGCCGGCATCGACGCTTCCTTGTCCGCCAAGATCCGCGCCATGTGCGGGTTCTCGCCCATCAGTTGCAGCAACGCCTTGGCCTGCGGGAAGTCCGCCAGGAAGTCGATGTTCAGCACCTTCTTGCCCACCGCGTTGGCCAGGTCGACCGAGAAGCAGAACATCAGGTCTGCCAGCGTCATCTGCTCGCCCGCAACATAGGGTGCAAAACGCCCGTTGCGCTTGAGCGTGGCAAAACCGGCCAGCAGGTCCGCACGCGCTTTCTCCTTGATCAGTGGTTCGACCGACATGCCAAAGAACGACTCGGCATAGCAGGTACGCGCCGGCAGCTCGATGTATAGCTCGATTTCCTTGAGCAGCTCACGCACCTTCGCCTGCTCGAACGGGTCGGCCGGCAGCAGTGCCTTGCCGCTTTGGGTTTGCTCGATGTAGTCGAGGATCACACTGGTTTCGCTGAGGAAGCCCTGCTCGGTCTGCAGCACCGGAACCTTGCCCCGCGGGCTCACTTCCAGCGCCTGTGGCGCCTGGCCGCCATAGAAGGTGACTTCCTCGAAGGGCAGGCCTTTTTCCAGTAGGGCCAACTTGACCATGTTGTAGTAGTTGCTGACCGAGAATCCATGAAGCTTGAGCATGAGGTAACAGCCTCCAGGCCGTAAGGGGTTGGCCTGGCTTTTATAGACTGAACGCCTGCCGCTGACCAGCGTCATGCACCGCGTCAATGCTTGGGCATTGTCGCCATCGGCATGGCACACTGTTGCATCCCACCCTAGGAGTACCGCCATGAGCGAGCCCACCGACATCGGCAATGACGACGACGAAGCCTTCGCCGAGGCAACGCTGACCCAAGCCATCGAAAACCAGATCGAGAGCGGCGAGCCGCCTGCGGCCAAGGCCACTTTCAACAAGCTGACGCTGGTCGGCTATGAGCGTGAAGACATTCTGAACCTGATGGCCCATGTGCTGGCCTTCGAAATCGACAACATGCTGGTAGAGGACCGTGCGTTCAACGGCGAGTGGTATGAGAATGCTCTGCGGGCACTGCCGGAGCTGCCGCCTGAGATGGATCAAGGCGACGACGAATAACCCGGCTACACTCGAAGATCAGGCACCGCTGACGGTGCCGCCATCCTTGTCTGGAAGTCAGGAGCTGCCATGCCCTTTACCCCCGATCTGATCGACGAACTGGAAGTACTCGCGCTGTTCAAACACGACAGCAGCCAGGAAGGCATCAAGATAACCAGCACCGCATCCCCCGCCCTGATCGCGGCTGCACAACGCCTGCATGAGAAGGGGCTGACCGATCAACCGGATGGCGGCTACCTGACCAGTCTGGGTCATGACGCCGTTGAAAGTGTCCAGTTGCTGCAGAACATTCTCAAGGCGCCACAGCCGGCCTGAACATCAGGCTTGCGCAAGATCTGAGACCTAGCGCGGCCCCCTGTGGGACCGCGCAGGTTCCAGTCAGTTGGCCGCAGCACTGCGCCTTTCCGCCAGCCACGAGCGGCCGTAAAGGAACACGATGGCCAGCAAGGCCACCGCCTGCGCCGACAGCGAGTAGGCATCGGCATGAATCCCCAGCCAGTCGAACTCAAAGAACGCCACCGGCCGTGTGCCCAGCACACCGGCCTCTTGCAGCGCCTTCACGCCATGCCCGGCGAACACTACCGACAGCGCGCACAGCAGCGCGGCGTTGATGCTGAAGAACAGCGTTAGCGGCAACTTGGCCGAACCCCGCAGAATCACCCAGGCCAGGCCCACCAGCAGCACCAGTGCCGTCGCGCCACCCGCCAGCACCGCCTGATGCCCGGCAGGGCCTGCCTGCAGCCAGAGGGTCTCGTAGAACAGGATCACCTCGAACAATTCGCGGTATACCGAGAAGAATGCCAGCACAGCAAAGCCGAAGCGCCCGCCGCCGCTGACCAGGCTGCTCTTGATGTAGTCCTTCCAGGCGGCTGCGTGGCGGCGGTCATGCATCCACACACCCAGCCATAGCACCATCACTGCAGCGAACAGTGCTGTGCAGCCTTCCAGCAGCTCGCGCTGGGCCCCCCCCACATCGATCACATAGGCCGCCAGCGCCCAGGTGGCGAAGCCGGCAACCAGCGCCAGGCCCCAGCCGATGTTGACGCTGCGTACTGCCGACTGCTGCCCGGTATTGCGCAGGAAGGCCAGGATCGCCGCCAGCACCAGAATCGCCTCAAGGCCTTCGCGCAGCAGGATCAGCAAACCGGAGATATAACTCAGCGACCAGCTCAGACCATCGCTTCCCAGCAACTTGGCCGCCTGCTCGAGCTTGGTTCTGGCTTCGGCCAGACGCTGTTCGACCTGGGCCACGGGCAGACCGTCCTGCAGGGATTGACGGTAGGCCATCAGCGATTTTTCGGTGTTCTTGCGCGCCTGGGTGTCAATGTTGTCCAGCGAGCTTTCCACCAGCTCGAAACCCTCCAGGTAGGCCGCCACCGACAGGTCATAAGCCTGATCGTGGTCGCCTGCGCGGTAGGCCGCCAGGCTCTTGTCCAGTGTGCTGGCCGTGTATTCGAGCAATTGCGCCGGGCCGCGCTTTACTTGCGGCGGTTGGGCACGCTGGGCACGGAATGCCTCGACGGCCGCAGTGCCTTCGTTGGCGGCGACTTCGGCCGGCGTCTGGCGAGCCAGGTCGGCGAGGTTCCAGGTCTTGTCACCTTTGCCCGCTTCCGGCTTGGCGGTGAAGCTGGCGATATACGCGGCCACATCCCAGCGTTGGCGGTCGTCCAGCTGGTCGGCAAACGACGGCATTTCGGTGCCATCGATACCCAGGGCCAGGGTGTTATAGAGGTCGAACAGGCTTAACTGGTCCAGGCGCGAGACATCGCGCAGGTTGGCGGGTGCAGGCTCCAGGCCCACGCCAGCCGGGCCATCGCCGGCGCCGGTGTCGCCGTGGCAGACCGAGCAGTTTTGTGCGTACAGCGCAGCGCCGCGGGCTGGGTCCGGGGTAATCACCGGGGCCTGGCTGACCTCGTAGGCCACCGCCAGTCGCGCACCCAGCTGCCGGGCCTGCTTGGCGACCGCGGTACCTTCCTGACGCTGGTCGATGGCCTGGCGCAGCGCCTGGACGCCCTGCTCCAAAGCCGCTTGTTCAGTATTTGCGGGCAGGCCTTTGACCAGGTCAGCCAATACCGCGCTGAACTCCTGTTGCTCGCGGTATTCGCCCTCGTCGATCACCTTGCCGTCTTGTACGGTCGGCGGGTAGTCGGCGCCAATGTAATCCAGCAGGTGCTGGGCTTTGGCAGCCTCGGCGGGGGACTCGGCCAGCGCCAAGGTGCTGCACAGCACCAGCACCGGGCCAAGCAGCAAAGCCGGCAGCCAGGCAAGCAGACGGGAACGGGTATTCATGGCCAGTCTCGAAGGTGAATGCGAAAGAGAACATTGTTCACTTCCACTTTGCTTCACTCAAGGGTGCTGGACAGATTTCATGAAAAATCTTGCTACAAATCAGATCAAGTGGGTGGCATAGAGGACCAGACCTCAAGGATCGCGTCAGGGCTTGGCGATCCCCTTCCAACCACCACCCAACGCCAGGAACAAGGCAATTTGCCCCTGCGCCACTTGGCTATTGGCCGCAGCCAACTGCGCACGCATATCGGTATACGTCCGCGTCGCCTGCAAATCCGCCAGGAACGACTCACGCCCCGCCTGGTAATACCGGTGCGTCTGGTCCGCCGCTTCCTTGGCCGACTTCTCCGCCTCGGCCAGCGCATCGCGCCGATCGAGCAAGGCGCTGTACTGTGCCAGCCGGGTCTGGGTCTCGCGAATGGCGTTCAGCACCACGCCATCGAAGTGCGCCAGTGCCGCCTGGGTCGAGGCCTCGGCCATGCGAATGCGGGCACGGGTGCCATTGGTGGGGATGGTCCAGCTGATCTGCGGGCCAAAGCCCCAGCGGTTGGTCGAAGGCTCGCCAAGGTTCTCCAAGATACCGATGGTGCCAACCTGCGCGCCAATGCTGATGTCCGGGTACAACGCGCCGGTAGCCACGCCAATATAGGCGGTGGCGGCAGCCAGTTGGCGTTCGGCCTGTCGCACGTCGGGGCGGCGCTTGAGCAGGGCCGCACCATCGCCCACAGGAACCAGCTGGTTCAGGTGCGGCAACTCGGCACAATCGGCGGTTCCGGCAGGCAGTTGGTCGACCGGTTTGGCCAGCAGCGCAGCCAGGGTGTACATACCCGTCTCGCGCTCGGCCTTGAAACGTGGCAGTTCGGCACGCAGGGATTTGAACTGGGTCTGCGAGCGGGTAACCTGGGTTTCATCGCCACGCCCAGCATCGCGCAGGCGCTGGTTGAGTTTCACGCTTTGCTCCTGCAAATCGAGCGACTCACGGGCAATATGGTATTCCTCGTTAGCCGAGCACACCTGGGTATAAGCCTTGACCACGTCCGCCACAAGGGTGATGCGGGCAGTGTCGGCAGCGGCCTGCACCGCGTCGGCATTTGCCTTGGCAGCCTCGGTACCACGCTTGAAGGTGCCCCACAGGTCGAACTGGTACGAGGCACTGATGATGGCCTCCCCGATGTTGGCTACCGGCACCTTCTCAGGCTGCAGGAAGGCTTCGCCCGACTCCTGCAACCGCTGAGCGCCGAGTTTGACGCCACCGTTGAAGCCGCCTTGCGATTCAGCCACCTCCACCTGGGCGCGAGCTTTGGCGATGTTGGCCGCCGCCACGCGCAGTTCGGTGTTGGCACTCAGCGCCTGACGCACCAGCTCGTTCAGCCGCTGATCCTGATACAGCTGCCACCAGTCCTCGGGGACCGGCGCCGACACGACGCTGTCGGCATCCTGGCGCAGCGGGCCGTTCAGGTCATTGCGTTGCACGGCCGCATCCCCAGGCACCTCATAGTCGGGCCCCACCATCATGCAGGCCCCCAGCGACAGGCACAGGCCAGCCAGGATCAGCTGTTTCATGGGCGCTGGCCCTCGATGATCGACACCGTGGCAGTACGCCCGGCGATCATGCGGAAGTCTTGCGGCACTTCGTCAAAGGCGATGCGTACCGGAATGCGCTGGGCCAGGCGTACCCAGCTGAACGCCGGGTTGACGTTGGGCAGCAAGTTGGCGCCACTGCTGCGGTCGCGGTCTTCGATACCAGCGGCGAAGCTCTGCACATGGCCACGCAGGCGGGTGTTGTCGCCCATCACGCGGATATCCACGGCGTCACCAATATGGATACCCCCCAGCTTGGTTTCCTCGAAGTAGCCGTCGACGTGGTAGGAGGCACTGTCGACCACCGAAAGCACCGGGCGGCCAGCGGTGACGAACTCGTGGTTACGCGGCGCGCGGTCGTTGAGGTAGCCGTCTACCGGGCTGCGCACCACCGAGCGGTCAAGGTTGAGCTGGGCGGTATCGACAGCCACTTGCGCCTCGCTGACGGCCGAACGGGCACGGGACTCGCGGGACTGGCTTTCTTCCAGTTGCTCGGCGGCCACCAGGTTGCCCAGCTTGCGGTTGCGCTGCGCTTCGCGGGAAGCCTGGGCCAGGGTCTCCTGGCGCTCGCCGAGGGTTGCCTTGGCTTGACGCAGCGCCAGGGTGAAGCGGTCCTGGTCGATGGTGAACAGTACGTCGCCGCGTTTGACGGTCTGGTTGTCGCGCACCTCGACCTTCTGGATCAATCCCGACACATCGGGGGCGATCTGGATCACGTCAGCGCGGATATGGCCGTCACGGGTCCAGGGGGCAAACATGTAGTAGACCACCATCTGCCACACGAGCACGGCGGCGAAGGTCACTACCAGCAAGGTCAGGACCACACGGCCCAGGGTCAGTATAGGTTTTTTCATGGCAGCATCAGGTTTCGACAAAAGTGGTCCACCCCGCCGAGCAGCACGGCATACAGGGCAACGTTGAATAACGCCCGGTGCCAGACCAGGCGGTAGAAATGCAGGCGCACCAGCACCGCGTGCACCCCCAGGAACAGCAGGTAGGTGCCAAGCATCATCACCAGCAGCGTGGGCAGAAACACCCCGCTGATATCCAGTTCACCAATCACAAGGGCGCTCCGTCGAGCCCGGGGGGCAGTTGTGGTTGTTCGGCAGGTTCGAGCATCACCTCCACCCCCGGCAGTAGCGCCAGGCGCAAGCCGCTCAGGGCGTGCAGCAAGTGGGTGCGGGCATCGCCACGCTCGTACAGCTCGTCCAGGTTCAGCGCCAGGCGCGCGCGCTCCATGTTGCGCAGCAGTGCGACCGGGGCATGCAGGCGTTCGCCGGCACGCAGGCAGGCCGCGTAGTGCGCGCCGACTTCCTCGACTACAGTGTTCAGGCGCTCGCGAGCCTGCTGGCCGGCGCGCGGCATGTACGCCAGCAGGTCGAGCAGGTTCAACCCCACGCGCAGGTCGCGCAGCGCCACACCACTGTCCTGGCCGGTTTGCGACAGACGTGGCAGGTGCTGCATCAGGCGGTCGAGCATCTGTACGCCAACCTGACGGTGTACGGCCAAGGTCGCAGGCTCGGTCATTTCAACGATGTCACGCCAGGCGAAGCGGGTCATGCGCTTGGCCGCCAGCTCCACGCCGAACGGGCGCATCACCAGGGTCCAGATAAAGGCGAACAGAAGGCCCACGGGACCGGCCAGGTTGGAGTTGAGGAAGGTGAAGAAATCGGCGTCGTAGGCACCCTGGATGCTGATGAAGGTCGACGTGTTGACGATGGTCAGCAAGGTGCCCAGGTAGAAGCGCGGCTGCACGGTCAGCGTGCCTATGCAGATGAACGGCACGGCAAAGGCCAGCACCAGCATCGGGAAGTCGTGCAGGTTGGGCAGTACCAAGAACAGGTACAGACTGGAGAAGATGACCGACATCAGCGTCCAGAAGAAAAACCGGTAGATCTGCGGTGCTGGGTCATCCATGGCAGCGAAGAAGCTGCACGCTACTGCCGCGAGGATTACCGCACTGGCGCCGTCGTTCCAGCCCAGGCCGATCCATAGGCCGCAGGCGACCACGATCGCCAGAACCGTGGAGGCTACCGAGTAGAGCATCAGGCCACGGTCGAAAAACGCTGTCAGGCGGCCCAGGCGCCAATGGCGATACACCGCACGCCAAGGCTTGGCATCATCGGTACGCAGGGCGTGCTGCAGGGTGCAGCAGTCCTGCCACAGGTCGGCCCATTCGGTCAGGCGATACAGGGCGTTGGACAACAGCAGCTCGGCGCGCTGGTCGAGGGCGGCTGTGGCGGGCTGCAGGCGGCCGATCTGCTCGTGCAACATGGCCCAGTGCGCTACTGAAGCGCTTTCGGCAGTGCCTTTGAGCCATTCACGAGCGGCTTCAAGCACGGGTTGAAGCTGGGCGAACTGGGCCGGGGCGCGGCTTTCCAAGGCTACCAGTGCATCGTCGAGGGCGTCGATCACCGGCAGCAGATGGATCATCCGCCCGCGCAGTTCGCGAGCGTTCTTCAGGGTATGCGGGCCGGCGCCTTCGTGGCCGAGTTGACCAATCATCAGCTCCAACGAGTTGAAGGTGGTCACCATCGCACCGCGCATCCCGCCGACCTTGTCGGCACTGGCATCTCGGGCCAGGTAGGTGTCGCTGTAGCGAATGGCCTCAGTGAACCAGTTTCCGGTGGCACCGACTACCACCGGCGCCAGTCGGCGTGGCCAGAAGATAGCCCCGACTACCGCCGCGCAGACAATCCCCAAACAGATTTCCTGCGCGCGAGAAGAGGCCACGTCGAACACTGCCAGCGGATTGTCGACCACGGCCAGGGCAATCATCGGCAGGGTATACCCGGCCAGCATCAGCACATAGTTGTTGGCCGTGCGCAGGTTCAGCGAAAGGAACAGCAAGGTGCCGGTCCACAGGGCAATGGCGATGCTCAACAGCAACGGTGACTGCACCAGCGGCGGCACCAGGAAGATTGCCCCGCCAGCGCCGAGCAACGTGCCCACGGCACGGTACAACGCCTTGGAGCTGGTCGGGCCGACGAACGGGCTGGAGACGATGTACACCGTAGCCATGGCCCAGTAGGGACGCGGCAACTGCATGAGCAGGGCAATGTACAGGGCAATCATGGAGGCGCCGAAGGTACGCACACCGTAGAACCAGTCACGGGCCGGAGGAACGGAGCTGAAGAAGCCGTTCATGCCAGCCCGCCTGCGCTGCCCAGGCCGGCAGCCTCGAAGGCACGAAGCACACGCAAGGCAGCTTCCAGGTCGGCCTGGTCGATACCGCCGAGCACATCGCGGCGCAAGCGCACCAGTTCGGCTTCGATGGCTTCGGCCAAGGCACGGCCTTCGGCAGTCAGGCTCAGTGCCTTGGCGCGGCGATCCAGTGGGTCCTCGCTACGGCACACCAGGCCAGCTTTGCACAGTTGGTCAAGCAGGCGTACCAGCGACGGGCTTTCCAGGCCGGCGGCCTGGGCCACAGCCACTTGGTGCACGCCGTCGCCCAGGCGCACGATCATCAGCAGCGGCGCAGCGCAGGCCTCGGAAATGCCGTAGCCGGTCAAGGCGGTATGACAGATGCGCCGCCAGTGACGGGCAGCGACTACCAGGCCACTGCTGACTTGCAGCCGCAGGAGATCAAGGGACATGAAGAGAACCAAATATATTCATAGTTTGCTAACTATCAATATACGCCCCGACATCCCCCTGTCGTCAACAGGGGGCGACGAATAGCCTGGGTTGAATGTTGTTCATTTTCAGCCAGCACTGGAGAGAAATACTCAGGGTTGGATCTGGTCTTCCAGCTTCATGGTCAGCGCCAATGTGCTGCCCATCTGCACCGCCCGGTCCCGCCACTCCTGATACCGTAGCGCGTCACGGCTGCTGAAATGCACCGCCAGTTCCTCCGCCGCTTGCACCACCCCCGCCGCTGCCGCCAGCTCAAGCCAGTACAGCGCTGCCTTGAGGTTGGCCTCTACGTGCAGCCCATGCATCAACCGGTAACCCACTTCAAAACGACAACGCGCCTCGCCCTGTTCGGCTCCACGCAAGAACCACTGATAGGCCTGCACCAGGTCAACCTGCCACTTCAGGTCACCGTCGCACACCTCCTCCTCATACAGGTCACCCAATGCGGCGGCAGCATGCAGCATGCCCCGGTCGAAGGCCTGCCGGTAACACTCCGCCGCCTGCACATATGAAGGGTCAATGCCTTTGCCGAAGTAGTGCTGCTGCCCAAGGTTGAACCAGGCAGCAGCATTGCCCTGCAGGGCCGCCATGCGCAACAGGTGCCCGGCCAGCACGGTGTCGGCCCGCCAGTACTTGCCGTTGAGCCAGATCCAGCCGAGGTCGTTCAATGCGGACACGCTGCCTTGCAATGCCTGGCGGCGCAGGTCGACATACACCGCCTGCAAGTCGTTGGCCTCATCCAGGCGGTTGACCAGCAGCGATCGCTGGCTGGGCAAGCCCACACCGGAAAACAGCCGCTGTCGCCTTCCTGCAGGGGCAGGTGGGGCGATGACCCGCTCGGGCAGAAGGCGTGCAAGTAGCGAATGGATATTGCTGGCAACAGACATGTTCATCCTCATTGAACGACGCACAACCCCAACCTTCGGCTGTGATGAGGCGTGATTCTGCGCGACGTCACGTCAAAACCTGTCGCGAACGATTCGGCACGAGGCAACCAAATGCGACTTCCTTGATCTGAGCAGGCTGTGGCCAATTGCCATGCCCCTCGCATGCCGCCATCCTATTGCGGCAAGCCTAGACAAGGACGTTATCTTTTGCCGTTCGCCACCACTCGCGCCACCCTCAGCCGACAGTGGGCGCTGCTGCGCCAGTTGCCCAGCCGTTCCCCAGGCATCACCAGCGCCGAGCTGGTCTGGCGCCTGCGCGACGTGGGCTTCACGGTCAGCAAACGCACTGTCGAGCGTGACCTCAACGAGCTTTCTCTGATATTCCCACTGGAGCGCAATGACAAGAGCATTCCGTTCGGTTGGCACTGGTCGGCCAGTGCCGTGGGCGAATTGCGCGGTAATTTCGACTTGCTGACGCATTTGCGCGGGGATGCCTTGCAGCCATCGCAGGGTGAGGGCGTGGAGCTGGTTGCGCGAATCAGCGATGCACTGGCGCGGCAGTTGCGGGATGCGCCGTTGAGCAGCGACATGCAGCTGACGGCACTGGAGCATGGGCATCGGTTACGCGGCACGGTAAGTGACGGCTGGCCATTACGCTGGTGGCTGTTGAGCCATGGGGACGGGGTGGTGGTAGAGCAGCCTGCCGGCTTGCGGGAAGAGATTGGCAAAATTCTGAGCAATGCGGCGGCTCAGTACCAGAATTTGTAGCCTGTACCGGCCTCTTCGCTGGCTCCGAACACCAACCCGGCGGCGACTGTCGCGGGAACCAGCTCGCTGTTAGATCAGCCCGCCCTGCTCTTCTTCGTCAATCAGGTTATTGAGACTGCTGAGCGCCTTGCGCGCCGTGGAGCGGTTGAGCAGCTTGGCCTGCGCGCCGGCGGGCAGGTCGGTGATCTTGAACACGCCCTTGGCGGTCAGCACGTCGATCAGGTCCTCGAGCACGCGGATCATGTCAAGGTCGCTTTGCTTGAGCTGGTTGAGGCTGTTTTCCACAACATCATCGGCAAACCATTCCTGGATATCGGCATGGTCTGAAGGGAGTATTTCGGTGAACTGATCAAACGCGGCTGCTTCCACCCGCAGCAACTGGCCGGCGGCGTTGCGTTGCACGTAGAACATGGCGATGTCCCTCGTCACGTTGGTTCCTTGTTGGTAGACAGCAGCATAGGCAAAGATCGCCGGGCGCGCAGGCCCGGCGCCAGAGTATGCGCTGTTGGCGGGTGACAGGAAAGAGCCGGGGCCGCTATGCGGCCCCGGTGGTCTATCAGCTGTCCTTGTTGTGGATGATGATGGTCGGGTCGGCACCGCTGATCAACGAGTTGATCGTCTGGTTGGACCAGTTAACCCCTTCCAGCTTGATGGTCACGTCGGCGTTGGCGATACCACCTTCGGCGTTGAGCTTGCCTTCGCTGCTGACTTGCAACGTGGTCGTACCCTCCACCGTGGTGAGCTTGAGGTAGTTATCGATGGTGCTGCCCTTCTCGCCCTGGAGCAGATCCTTCAGGTCGATACGGTCACCCTCGGCCTTGTTGAAGTCCTTGATCACGTCGTTACCGATGTCGCCAGCCTTCCACACGAAGGTGTCGGCACCGCTGCCACCGATCTGGATATCGTCGCCCTGGCCACCGATCAGGGTGTCATTGCCAGTACCGCCCAGCAGGATGTCGTTACCTTTGCCACCACTTAGCGTGTCGTTACCACCTTGGCCGAAGAGGATGTCATTGCCATTGCCGCCCGACAGGATGTCGATGCCGTCTTTGGCACCGGAGATATCGAACTCGGTGTAGTGCTCGGTGATGTACTGGTGAACATTGCTGGTAGTGACAGCGCTGACTTCAACACCACTCTTCTGTGCAACGTACGTCTGCAGGGCCTGGTAGCCCTCGCTGACCACACCGTTGAGGGTGATCAGGTCACCGAAGATGATGTCGTTGCCGTTACCGCCATCGATGGTATCGGCACCTGGCACCGTTGCTTCGGAGTGACCGAGAATCGCCTTGGCCAAATCGGACGGGTCGATATTGGTCTGTGGCTTGCCGGCACTGTCATAAGGTTTCAGATCGTTCAGCGTGACATCGCTGTTCAGGCCGATAGCCTGGACTTTGCTCAAGCCATTGGTGCCGCCCAAGACTGCGAAACTTTCAGTAGAACCTGCGGCCGAGTAGACGTAGTTCCAGTAATCCGCGTAGCCGGTACCGCCCAGGCTGGAGAGTTCATAGGTACCATCACCTTGTGCATGAAGGGTGCCGACCGTCTTGGTGGAGTCAAGCACCAACTCACCTCGGCGGTTCTCGGTATAGGTCAGCACTTTGACCACACCATTGCTGCTGATCTCGACCTTGTGAGTCGCGTCGGCCCACGCGCTGAACGTGTCACCCATCTTGTAATTGTTGACGTTGACTACATCGTCCAGGCTCTTGCCATTCTTCCACAGGCTAGGGTTGGTGGACTCACCGCTCTGATAATAGGTTGGCTTACCGTCGGTAATGAAGTAAGTCAGGTTCTCCGCACCTTTGTTGCTGGTGGCCATGGTGCTGTTGAAGAAGTTGGACGTGGTCTTGAACGCGTCTTCATAGTTGGTACCGCCACCGTAGTAGCCGCCTACCATCGAGTTCAATACCGCTTGCAACTTGCTCAAAGCGTCCGGGTCGGCAAGGTTCACTGCTACGTTCTTGTTTACCTGGGTATCGAAGTCGACCAGGAAGATGTTCACGGTACCCGAGGTGTCCGAGCCCAAGCTGGCCTTGAGCGAATTGAACACCGAAGCCAACTGCGTCTTGGCGTCAGCAATCGACTTGTCGCTCATACTGCCCGAACTGTCGACCATGAAGGCGATGTTGTAGTTCTTGCCCTGAACCACGTTCAGCCCGGATACGTCAGCGACGATGATGTCGTTGCCTTCACTACCGGTCATCGTGTCATTGCCCGAGGTGCCCACACTGGCCTTGTAGGTCGCGGCGTACACCGTCACCGGGATATTGCCGGTGGTGATGGCCGAGCCGCCAAGGCTTTCGGTGGAAGTCGAGGTAACCGTGATGTCGAACGAGCCTTTGTAATAGGCCGGCGGGGTCAGCGTCAGGCTACTGAGTTTCCAGCCTGTCACGTCGACCGGGGCAGTACCAACCGTAACCGTGTGGCCTGCACCATCGCTCAACACGGTACCTTTCGGGATACCGCTGAGTGTCACGTTCAGGCTTTCGGAGCCGTCGGTGTCGGTCAGGGCGGTGGAAATGCCCACCAGCTTCACCGAGCCACCCTCAGGCCCTTCGTTGAGCTTGTAGCCGTCGTAGTAGCTTTGACCGTTCACAGTGTGCAGATCGGACACGCCCAGGCCGGCGTTGGCCATCTCGGTAACGTTCTGGTACATCTTGACGTTCGAGCTGCTCAGGTCGGTAACGGCACCGGAGCCTACCTGGATGTTCAGGTCATAGCTGCCTGGGCCGGACTGGTTGGCATGGTAGACCTCGATCGGGTAGTAGCCGCTGGTATTCGGGGTAAAGGTCCCCGACACCCCGCCACCGGCTCCCCAGGTGGCCGTGACTACAGTCTTGCCACCGATGGTGACCACGAAGCTGTCGTCGGCCGAACCGCTGAAGGTATAGACCTTGCCGGCTTCCAGGTAGATCAGGCCCGACGTTTTCGAACCGGTGCCAGCGGTGACGCTACCATCGGATTGTACGTTGGTAGTGGTGCTGCTGAAATTGGAACTGCCGGAGTTGGCGAAGACCGTCTTCAGATCCTCGCCGGTAATGCCGTTGCCGCCAGTACCCAGGCCTTGGAGGCTGGTCCAGACCTCCTTCGTCAGCCCTTTGGACTCGATATCGGCGCTGCCGAAACTCAGGGTCGGTTTGTCGGCAATCGGGCTGATATCGACCTTCATGGTCACTTCGCTGCCCAGGTTGGTGCCATCGTTCGGCTTGAACTTGAACTGGGCGTAGTCAGCCTTCTGGTTACCCACACCATTACCACCGTAGTTGTCCGCACCCGACTGGTTCAGGGCCGGAACGAACTTCAGGTTCTTGGCGGTGATATCTGCCTGGCTGACCACCTGGCCAGCGACCACATTCACCCATGCAGTACCGTTGAAGAACTGCAAGTTGCCGGCGGCCGGGAGCGAGGTGATGGTCACGGACAGGTTAGTGTTGCCATCGGCATCAGTGACTTTGAAATCACCCCAGGCAAACACGTAATCGGTGTCCTCCACGCCAAATACCGCGCTGCCAGGCGAAACGGGCAGATGGTCGTTGTCGAGGATGGTGGTCGTCACGCTCGATTTGCTGCTATCGATCTGCAGGTTCTCGAAGCTACCACCCGTGGCGGTTTCGATCTTCACAACGAAGTTCTCGGTACCTTCGACCAGTTTGTCGTTGATGGTAGCGATGTTGAACGTCGTGCCTGTGCTGTTGGCCGGGATCTTCACGGTCGCGACACCGGTGAAGTCCTCACCGTTGTTGGCGGTACCGCTGTAGCTTAGGGTGATAGTGACTTCGGACTTGGACGCGTTACTGAGGGCTAGCGTGTACTGGCCGGTCTCGCCCTCGGTCAGCGAAGTCGTGCCGGTAATACCGACCGTGGTGGCGTCGCCCTGATTGCCGGTGCCCGGAGTACCCGAACCTGGTTCGTCGGTGACAGTCGTGCTAACCGAGGTTTTATCCAGCGTCAGCTGTTCGAACTTGCCAACATCCGCGCCTTCAACGGTAGCGATCGACATCACAACAGGGTCGTTGGTGCCGACGTAGACGTTGTCCGGGGCAGTGACAGTGGCAGTACCCACGGTGCCGTTGGCCGGCACGGTGATAACGGTCTTGCCGTCGCTCAGCGTGAAGGTCAAGGCGCTGTGGTTGTTGATTGGCAGACCATCTTTGTTGGTCAGCGTGATGGTGTAGGTGATCTCGCCGCCTTCGGTGACCGAAGGGGTCGCAGTCAGCTTGGCCACCACTTCGTCGGTGGT
>NZ_JBICKE010000109.1:0-14022 GCF_043103865.1 Pseudomonas sp. yb_5 | reverse complement strand
GTCCCTTTTTGTCGTGGCAAAAAGGGACCAAAAACCGTCGGCTCCCATCATCCGGCCCCTGCGCTACGCTCCGGGGTCCCCTCGCTCCGGCCTTGCTCCCGGGAGCACGCGCTGCAGGCCCCATCCATGGGGCCTCAGCGCTTGACGGGCATCCATGCCCGTCATCTCCCTCCGCAAGGCCTCCACTCGGCCTCCTGAAGTCGCAATCTGCGTCGCCTGAACTACCGCGCGCTTAGAAGCAAAAGCGAAAAGCGAAAAGCGCTCAGCGCCGCACCTGCTTGAGGGTTTCGGCAATCAGGAACGCCAACTCCAGCGACTGATCAGCATTCATCCGCGGATCACAATGAGTGTGATACCGGTCAGACAACGCATCCTCGGTGATCGGCCGGGCACCACCGATGCATTCGGTGACGTTTTGCCCAGTCATCTCGATATGGATACCGCCGGCATGGCTGCCCTCAGCCTGGTGCACCTGGAAGAACTGCTTCACCTCATCCAGAATCTGCGCAAAATCGCGGGTCTTGTAACCGCTGCTGGCCTTGATGGTGTTGCCGTGCATCGGATCGGAACTCCACAGCACCTTGCGCCCCTCGCGCTCGACCGTGCGGATCAGCCCCGGCAAGTGGTCGCCAACCTTGCCCGCGCCCATGCGCACGATCAGGTTCAAACGCCCCGGGTCATTGGCCGGGTTGAGCGTGTCGATCAGGCGGATCAGCTCTTCGGGGTTCATGCTCGGGCCAACCTTGACCCCAATCGGGTTGTGCACGCCACGCAGGAACTCCACATGTGCCCCATCGAGCTGGCGGGTGCGGTCGCCGATCCACAGCATGTGCGCCGAGCAGTCGTAGTAGTCGCCGGTCAGGCTGTCCTGGCGCACGAAGGCTTCTTCATAGTTCAGCAGCAGCGCTTCGTGGGCCGTGAAGAAGCTGGTTTCGCGCAGTTGCGGCGCGCTGTCCAGGCCACAGGCACGCATGAACGCCAGGGTCTCATCGATGCGATTGGCCAACTGGTGGTACTTGTCGGCCAGTGCCGAGTTGGCGATGAAGTCCAGGTTCCACTTGTGCACCTGGTGCAGGTCGGCAAACCCGCCCTGGGCGAACGCGCGCAGCAAGTTGAGGCTGGCGGTGGCCTGGTGGTAGGCCTGCAGCAGGCGATCCGGGTCCGGAATACGGCTTTTGGCGTCGAAACCTATGCCGTTGACGATGTCGCCGCGGTAGGCGGGGAGGGTGATGTCGCCGATGGTTTCATCGCCAGATGAGCGGGGTTTGGCGAACTGCCCGGCCATACGCCCCACTTTCACTACCGGGCAGCCGGCGGCAAAGGTCATGACAATGGCCATTTGCAGCAGCACCTTGAAGGTGTCGCGGATTTTTGCAGCCGAGAACTCGGCGAAGCTCTCGGCGCAGTCGCCGCCCTGAAGCAGGAAGGCACGGCCTTCAGTGACTTCGGCAAACTGCCGGCGCAGCTCGCGTGCCTCACCCGCGAACACCAGCGGCGGGTAGCTGGCCAGGGTCTGTTCAACCTTCAGCAGGTGCGCAGCATCGGGGTAGGTCGGTTGCTGCTGGATCGGCAGGGCGCGCCAGCTGTCGGGGCTCCACGGTTGGTTCATCTTGGGCTCGGTCTTGTCGGTTGTAGGCTATGGGCCATGGTAACAGTTGGCGCTGCGCTTGTTGCATCCAGGGTGTTGGCGGACAATGCGCGTTTTTGCGCAGGTGGGTGGTGGACATGACGGCGGAACGGCAAGAGCGGCTGCTGGCACGGGTGGAGGATGCTTTTGGCGTCATCAGCGTGTACGAAGTAGACGACTACCGCTTTCTGGAGTTCGGCGATGCGATCGAGCAAAGCTGTGTGTTCACGGCCGACCCCAGCTGGCTGGAGTACGACTATACCCGCGCCATGCTGGTGGGGGCGCTGTGCCACGAATCGCCGGAGAGCGCGCTGTTTCTGGGCCTGGGCGCCGGCACGCTGACCCAGGCCTGCATGAAGTTCCTGCCGTTGGAAGACATCGAGGCCATCGAGCTGCGCCCGGATGTGCCGCGCCTGGCCATGGATTACCTGGGCCTGGACGACGACCCACGGCTGTATGTGCGCATCGGCGATGCCCTGGAGTTGCTGCCCACGGCAGAGAAGGCCGACCTGCTGTTCGTTGACTTGTACACCGACCATGGTCCTGGGGTCGGGCACCTGGCGTGGAACTTTCTGGAGAACTGCCAGCAACACCTGAACCCGGGCGGCTGGCTGGTTATCAACCAGTGGGCCACCGATGATGGCAGGCCGCTGGGCGCAGCGTTGTTGCGCGGGTTGTACCACCGGCATTACTGGGAACTGCCTGTGAAGGAGGGCAATGTGATTCTGCTGGTGCCGGCAGACCTGGAGCAGTCGCTGGACCTGGACGGTTTGAGAGCCCGGGCCGAAGCGCTGGCGCCCCGTTTGGGGTACAGCCTCGATGGGCTGATCCGCGAGATTCGGCCGGCTACCTGAAAGGCTCAACCGCTGCGACACCGAGCGCGCACGGCTTCAGGGGATTATCGATTCAGCCTGTCGTGCTTGGTGGCCCGATGCTGGCCCTGCACCCGTGAAAATTTTCCTCACGTACGTGACTATTTCAGGTATAGTACGCGCCGGTCTTTTAGCGGACCTCAAAATCAGGTGGTGCAAATCCTCCGAGTCCAGCTTCGGCTGCGCGTCCGCTAGGCGGACCTTCCCAAGTTTTCTTTTTCAATCGTTTTCGCAAATCCCCGCCGCCAAAGCTGCCTGGGTGACCTGACGGTCTTTCAAGGCATGTGCAGCTTTGGAGCATGGGTCTTTGCGGATGCACCTAGAGGCAGACCCATGACCCAGGAAACCGGCGGCTTCGCCGCTCTCGATCTTAACCCGAACATTGTTGCTGCCGTTGTGGCTACCGGCTATGAAGAGCCGTCCGCCATTCAGCAACAATCGATCCCGATCATCCTCGCCGGTCACGACATGATCGGCCAGGCGCAGACTGGCACCGGCAAAACCGCTGCCTTCGCCCTGCCGATCCTGAACAAGATCGATGTGAGCAAGCGCGAACCGCAAGCCCTGATCCTGGCGCCAACCCGTGAGTTGGCGCTGCAAGTTGCTACCGCTTTCGAAACCTACGCCAAGCAGATGCCGGGCGTGAACGTTGTCGCCGTCTACGGTGGTGCCCCGATGGGCCCACAGCTGCGTGCGATCCGCAACGGCGCGCAAATCGTCGTGGCCACCCCGGGCCGTCTGTGCGACCACCTGCGTCGTGACGAAAAAGTCTTGTCGACCGTACAGTACCTGGTACTGGACGAAGCCGACGAGATGCTGAAGCTGGGCTTCATGGATGACCTCGAAGTGATCTTCGACGCAATCCCGGCTACCCGTCAGACCGTACTGTTCTCCGCAACCCTGCCGTCGTCGATCCGTTCGATCGCCGAGCGTCACCTGCGTGAACCCAAGCACGTCAAGATCCAGACCAAGACCCAGACCGTTACCGCGATCGAGCAGGCCCACCTGATGGTCCACGCGGACCAGAAGATCCCGGCTGTGCTGCGTCTGCTGGAAGTGGAAGAGTTCGACGCGCTGATCGCCTTCGTACGTACCAAGCAAGCCACCCTGGACCTGGCCGCCGCGCTGGAAGCCAAAGGCTACAAGGCTGCTGCACTGAACGGCGACATCGCCCAGAACCAGCGTGAGCGTGTGATCGACTCGCTCAAGGATGGCCGCCTGGACATCGTCGTCGCCACCGACGTCGCTGCCCGTGGCCTGGACGTACCGCGCATCACTCACGTATTCAACGTCGACATGCCGTACGACCCGGAGTCCTACGTACACCGTATCGGCCGTACTGGCCGTGCCGGTCGCGATGGCCGTGCACTGTTGCTGGTTACCCCGCGTGAGCGCCGCATGCTGCAGGTGATCGAGCGTGTAACCGGGCAGAAGGTTGCCGAAGCGCGCCTGCCTAATGCACAGGCCGTGCTGGATGCCCGCATCAAGAAGCTGACCTCGAGCCTGGCGCCGCTGGTAGCCGAAGCAGAAGCCACCCACGGCGAGCTGTTCGACCGCCTGACCACCGACCTGGGTTGCAGCGCGCGTGCACTGGCTTCGGCCCTGCTGCGCAAGGCCACCAATGGCCAGGCGCTGGACCTGGCGGCGGTAGAGCGTGAGCAGCCGCTGGTACCGAGCTTTGCCCCGCGTGGTGAGCGTACCGAGCGCGGTGAGCGTGGCGAGCGCCCTGACCGTGGTGACCGTGAGCGTCGTGCGCCGCTGCCGTTGGCCGAAGGCCGCGTGCGTTGCCGTACCGCCCTGGGTGCCCGTGATGGCATCGCTGCCAAGAACCTGCTGGGTGCGATCCTCAACGAAGGTGGCCTGGCGCGTGACGCTATCGGCCGCATCCAGGTGCGCGACAGCTTCAGCCTGGTCGAGCTGCCGGAAGACGGCCTCGAGAAGCTGCTGTCCAAGCTCAAGGACACCCGCGTGGCTGGCAAGCAGTTGAAGCTGCGTCGCTACCGCGAGGATTGATCCTGGCGTAATGAAAGAATCCCCGGCTTAGGTCGGGGATTTTTTTTGCCTGTACCGGCCCTTTCGCGGGCAAGCCCGCTCCTACAGGTACCCCACATGTAGGAGCGGGCTTGCCCGCGAAGAGGCCCTTCAGTCGAACCGATAGATGTCCATCCCCAGCGCGCCCAGGGTAAACCCCTGATGCACCACGCCGAACTTGCTCCCGGCCCCGAGGGCAAAGAACAGCGGCAGCAAATGCTCATCACTGGGATGGTTGCGCAGCGCAAACGGCGCCTGCTGCCGGTAATCCAGCAACGCCGCCTGGTCATCCTCCTGCAGTCGGTCTACCACCCAATCCCTGAACGCCATCGCCCACGGCTCGATCACATCCGGCCCCGCATGCCAGTCCAGCTCACCCAGGTTGTGGGTAATGCTGCCCGAACCCATCAGCAGTACATCCTCGGCACGCAACCCCGCCAGTGCCTGGCCCACCTTCAGCTGCAGCGCCGGCCCCATGTGGCTGGGTAGTGAAACCTGCACCACGGGAATGCGCGCATCCGGGTACATCAGCGACAGCGGCACCCAGGCGCCATGGTCGAATGGGCGTTGCATATCCAGCCGCGCGGGTAACCCCGCAGCCTTCAATCGCTCGCTGACCTGGCCAGCAAGCCCGGGCTCGCCCGGCGCCGGGTACTGCACCGCATACAGGGCCGGTGGGAAGCCGTAGAAGTCGTGCCAGGTTTCGGGCTGTGCGCTGCCGGTGACCAGCAGCTCGCGGCTTTCCCAGTGTGCCGACACCACCACGATCGCTTTCGGCCGGGGCAGCGCGTTGGCCAATCCGGACAGTGCCGGCCCGCTGGCGCCGGGTTGCAGGGCAAGCATGGGGGAACCATGGGAAATGAACAGGCTGGGCAGCATGGCGGGGTCCTGAAGGTTAAGATGCAACCATCATCGATTAACTACAGATCGAAATCCAAACCAAGTTTTACCGACAAATCATCTAAAAATCGGGAGTGATCATGGAACCAGCGTTCTGGCAGCAGCGGTGGGCCGACAACCAGATCGGCTTTCACCAAGCGCAGGTGAACCCCTATCTGCAGACGTATTGGCCACAGTTGCAGTTGGCGCCCGGCAGCCGCGTGCTGGTGCCGTTGTGCGGCAAGAGCCTGGACCTGGCCTGGCTGGCTGGGCAGGGCTATCGCGTATTGGGTGTAGAGCTGTCGCGGCGGGCGGTGGAGGATTTTTTCCGTGAGCACGGGCTTGAGCCCGAGGTGCGGCAGCAGGGCGCATTTGAAGTTTGGCGCAGTGGAGATGTGCAACTCTGGTGTGGCGATTTCTTTGCCTTGCGAGCAGAAGATGTCGCTGACTGTGCGGGGCTGTATGACCGGGCGGCGGTGATTGCGCTGCCGGTGCAGATGCGTACGCGGTATATGCAGCTGTTGTCGGGTTTGCTGCCGGCGAATTGCCGTGGGTTGGTGGTGACGCTGGAGTATGACCAGTCGTTGTTGGCCGGACCGCCGTTTTCGGTCGGGGATGAAGAGCTGAGACAGGGGTTTGCGGGGTGGCAGGTGGAGCAGCTGGAGGCAGTGGAGGTGATTGAGGACAGCCCGAAGTTCATGCAGGCCGGGGCGTTGAGCTTGTTGGAGCGGGTGTACCGGCTCGGCCAGTAAGCAGGTAGGGCAGGCTGCCCCGGCCCATGTGGGAGCGGGCGCGCCCGCGAAACAGGCGACGCGGTAGAAGGCACCGGCTTTGCCGGTGTTCGCGGGCGCGCCCGCTCCCACAGAAGGCTGCGTAAGGCCGGGAATAAAAAAGGGCGACCGAAGTCGCCCTTTGTTTTTAACAGGTGAATCAGCCGCGCTGACGCAGGGCCTCGATGCGGTCTTCCAGCGGTGGGTGGCTCATCAGCAACCCGGCCAGGCCGTGCTTGAGGCCGCCATTGATGCCGAAGGCCTTCATGGTGTCAGGCATGTGCACTGGCAGGCCTTGTTCCACGCGCAGGCGCTGCAGGGCGCCGATCATCGCCGCAGTACCGGCCAGTTGCGCACCGGCTTCGTCGGCGCGGAATTCGCGGCGGCGCGAGAACCACATCACGATCATGCTGGCCAGGATGCCAAGGATCAGCTCGGCAACGATGGTTGCGACATAGTAGGCAATGCCTTGGCCCTCTTCGTTCTTGAAGATCACCTTGTCGACAAAGTTGCCGATGATACGTGCAAAGAACATCACGAAGGTGTTCACCACGCCCTGCACCAGCGCCAGGGTGACCATGTCGCCGTTGGCAACGTGGCCGATCTCGTGGGCCAGTACCGCGCGCACTTCATCGGGCGAGAAGCGCTCCAGCAGGCCCTGAGACACCGCTACCAGCGCGTCGTTGCGGTTCCAGCCGGTGGCGAAGGCGTTGGCCTCGTATGCCGGGAAGATACCCACTTCGGGCATTTTGATGCCCGCTTCGCGAGACAGCTCTTCGACCGTTTGCAGCAGCCACTGCTCGTGGCGGGTGCGCGGTTGGCTGATGATCTGGGTGCCGGTGGTCATCTTCGCCATCCACTTGGAGATGAACAGCGAGACGAGGGAGCCGGCAAAGCCGAACACGGCGCAGAACACCAGCAGGCTGCTGAGGTTCAGGTCGACCCCGTTGGCGGCCATGAACCCGTTGAAACCGAACAGGCTCAGGGTAATGCTTGCAACCAGCACCACCGCGAGGTTGGTGGCTACAAACAACAGAATGCGCATCATGGTTGTTACGTTCTCCTGACGGATGAGTTGTCGCTTACTGCGGGGTATATAAGGGGCCTGCCGCGCCGATTCAATCGGGGGACTATTTCAAACTGTGTACGGCGGAGTATGGCAGAGGATGGCCTGCGGGCTGTGGGATAGAGCGTTGCAGGATGTAAGAAACATTCGGCTTGGGGGCTGCGTCAAGGCCGCTGGGTGTTTGCCGCAAGTGGTGTGGCGCCTGTGAGATCGAGCGCCGCCCGCGCGGCGCTTCGCGGGTAAACCCGCTCCTACGTTTGTTTCGGGCCAATTATGCCTGTGGGATTTGCGCGCGAACGCCCTGGCGCATGGCTCGATATCGCGTCGTACAAACAAGGCGATCGCGCGCGCCTGGCACAGGATGAACTGGCCCGAAACAAACGTAGGAGCGGGTTTACCCGCGAAGCGCCGCGCGGGCGGCGCTCGATCTACGCCCCACCATCAACCTTTCGTCGAACCCCTCGTCGAAACTCTCGTCGTCGCCCCCCGTCGAACCCTACTGCGAATAACCCTTAAGGAAATTGCCGATCCGGCCAATTGCCGCTTCCAGGTCATCCACCCGTGGCAAGGTCACCACGCGGAAGTGGTCCGGCCACGGCCAGTTGAACGCCGTCCCTTGTACGATCAGCAGCTTCTCCGACAGCAGCAGGTCAAGGGCGAACTTCTCGTCGTTGAGGATCGGGCAAACCTTCGGGTCGATCCGCGGGAACGCATACAGCGCCCCCATCGGCTTCACGCAGCTGACACCGGGGATATCGTTGAGCAGTTCGTAGGTGCGGTTGCGCTGCTCCAGCAGGCGCCCCGGTGGCAGCACCAGGTCGTTGATGCTCTGGTAGCCGCCCAGCGCAGTCTGGATGGCGTGCTGGGCCGGCACGTTGGCGCACAGGCGCATGTTGGCCAGCATGTCGATGCCTTCGATGTAGCTGTGTGCGTGGTGCTTGGGCCCGGAGATGATCAGCCAGCCGGAACGGAAACCCGCCACCCGGTACGACTTGGACAAGCCGTTGAAGGTCAGGCACAGCAGGTCCGGGGCCAGCGAGGCGGTGCTGATGTGCACGGCTTCGTCGTACAGGATCTTGTCGTAGATCTCGTCGGAGAACACCACCAGGTTGTGTTGGCGGGCGAGTTCCAGCATGCCCAGCAGCAGTTCTTTGGAGTAGACGGCGCCGGTCGGGTTGTTCGGGTTGATGATCACCAGCGCCTTGGTGTTCGGGGTGATCTTGGCCTTGATGTCCTCGAGGTCAGGGAACCAGTCGGCCTGCTCGTCGCACAGGTAGTGCACCGGCTTGCCGCCGGCCAGGCTCACGGCGGCTGTCCACAGCGGGTAGTCGGGGGCCGGGATCAGCACTTCGTCGCCGTTGTTGAGCAGCGCCTGCATCGACATGACGATCAGCTCGGACACACCATTACCCAGGTAGATGTCCTCGATGGTGACGCCTTCGATTTCCTTCTGCTGGCAGTACTGCATCACCGCCTTGCGGGCGCTGAACAGGCCTTTGGAGTCGCTGTAGCCCTGGGCGGTAGGCAGGTTGCGGATCACATCCTGCAGGATTTCATCAGGCGCCTCGAAGCCAAACGGCGCCGGGTTGCCGATGTTCAGCTTGAGGATGCGGTGGCCTTCCTCCTCCAGGCGTTTGGCGTGCTTGAGCACTGGGCCGCGAATGTCGTAGCAGACATTGGCGAGCTTGTTCGATTTGCTGAACTGCATGATGGGATCCCGGTTGAGAAAACGCGCTACGCCCCGCCGAAAGGTTTGAAAGGGCAGGAAGCGGGTGCCAGACTGAACGCCTGGCACACGAAGCCGACTAATATACGTGCCACCCGCGCCCCGGAAAAGACGGTGTGGGGTGAAATTCAGCCTGCCGAGGTCCCTACATGAAAAAGATCGAAAGAACCCTGGACGAATGGCGGTCGATGCTCGACCCCGAGCAGTACCAGGTATGCCGCCTCAAGGGCACCGAGCGGCCATTCAGCGGCAAGTACAACAGCGAGCGCCGCGATGGCATCTACCATTGCATCTGCTGCGGCCTGGCGCTGTTCGATGCGCAGACCAAGTTCGACGCCGGCTGCGGCTGGCCGAGCTTCTACGCGCCGATCGAGGACAGTGCGATGATCGAGATCCGCGACACATCCCACGGCATGATTCGCACCGAAGTCACCTGCGCCCGTTGCGATGCGCACCTGGGGCATGTGTTCCCTGACGGCCCACCACCGACCGGTCTGCGCTACTGCATCAACTCGGTGTGCATCGACCTTCGTCCGCGCGACTGACCGGAGCCCGATCATGGCTGCAACGATGCTGAACATACCCTGCGTGACCCTTGGTGGCGAGCACAAGACGCTCGGCGACTTCCCGGGCAAGGTGCTGTTGGTGGTCAATACTGCCAGCCAGTGCGGTTTTACCCCACAGTACAAGGGCCTGGAGCAACTGTGGCAGGCCTACCGCGACCGTGGCCTGGTGGTACTGGGCTTTCCGTGCAACCAGTTCGGCAAGCAGGAACCTGGCGATGCACGGGAAATTGCGCAGTTCTGCGAGCGTAATTTCGGCGTGACTTTCCCGCTGTTTCGCAAGGTCGAGGTCAACGGCCCGGGCGCTCACCCTCTGTTCGTCGAACTCAAGCGGCGCGGCCCGGGCATTCTGGGTAGCCAGAAGATCAAATGGAACTTCACCAAGTTTCTGGTCGACCCGGCCAGTGGCCAGGTCAAGCGCTATGCCCCCACCACCAAGCCACAGGCCCTGGAGGCGGACATCGAGCGTTTGCTCAGCCGCTGAAGGGTACCCAGTGGTCGACCAGGGCCAGTAGCTCTTCGCGGCGGAATGGCTTGGCCAGGTAGTCGTTCATGCCCGCCGCCCGGCAGCGTTCGCGCTCTTCGGGCATCGCGTTGGCGGTGAGGGCGACGATTGGCAACGCGGGCCAGCGGCCGCTTTGGCGGATACGCCGGCTGGCCTCGTAGCCGTCCATCACCGGCATGTTGCAGTCCATCAGCACCAGGTCGAATTCCTCACGCTCCAGCAGCTCAAGGGCCTCCGCGCCCTGGGTGGCCAGTTGCACCTGGCAGCCGAGCTTGGCCAGCATGCCCTTGGCCACCAGCTGGTTCACCGGGTTGTCCTCTACCAGCAGAATCCTCGCACGGCCTTGCTCCTGGGTAATGGCCGGGATGGCCAGCGGGTGTTCGGGCTCATGGCCTTGCAAGGTGCGGCGCAGGGTCTGGTACAGGGCGTTGCGTGCCAATGGCCGGGCCAACTGGTGCAGCGGGGCCAAGGCCAAGGACTGCTCGTTGGGCAGGAAGTTGCCGTAGGCAGTCACCAGCAGAATCGGGGTATTCAATGCCGGGCGCAGCTCGAACAGGTGCTCGACGTCGTCGGTGATCAACAGGTCGATCGCTCCGGCATCCAGCGTGGCGCAACTGTCATGGCGCTGGTAGGTCAGGCCCCAGGCGGGCAGCAAGTGCTGCAACAGTTCACTGAGCCCGCTGCCGGCTGCGCTCAGTGCTGCCACGCGGCCATGCAAGGGCGCCGGCGGGATGGCTTCGGTGTGCACGGTCAACGGCAACTCGGCGGTAAAACAGCTGCCAAAGCCTGGCTCGGAGCGAATGTGCAGGTGGCCCTGCATGGCCTTGCACAGGTTGCGCGTCAGCGCCAGGCCCAGGCCGGTACCACCGTACTGGCGGGTGATGCCGGCACCGGCCTGGGTGAAGGGCTGGAAGATGCGCGCCTGGGCGTCTTCGGGGATGCCGATGCCGGTATCCCGTACCTCCAGACGCACACCGCCGACAATGGCCACCAAGCGCACATCGACGCGGCCAAAGCGGGTGAACTTCAGCGCGTTGGACAGCAGGTTGCTGACGATCTGCCGCACACGCGTGGGGTCGCCGAGCACGCTGCTGGGGAAGTCGCTGGCGATCAGGCAGGTCAGTTCCACGCTTTGCGCGGTGTTCTGCGACAGCAGGTTGGCGGTGTCTTCCACCATCGAGCCCATGTCGAACGCAATGCGTTCCAGTTCCAGTTGGCCGGCATCGAACTTGGACAAATCGAGAATATCGTTCAGCAGCTCTACCAGCACCTTGCCCGAGTCATGGGCGATCGCCAGTTGCTGGCGTTGCTCGCTGGGCAGCGGGTTGTCCAGTGCCAGGGCGATCATGCCGAGCATGCCGTTGAGCGGGGTGCGGATTTCGTGGCTCATGTTGGCCAGGAAGGCGGCGCGTGCCTGGGCCATGTCCAGCGCTCGGCTACGGGCTTGTTCCAGCTCCTGATTGGACAGGCTCAGGCTGCTGTTGCTGGCCTTGAGCTCGTTGGTGCGCGCCGACACGATGTCTTCCAGCTCGTTCAGATACTGGGTCAGACGGTTTTCCGCGGTGCGACGCTGTTCGATCTCGGTGGCCATGCTGACGAACTGCTGGTTGGCGACCTTCACCAGCACGCCGATTTCGTCATGCTCGTGCCCGTGTGGGCATTCCAGGCGAGTTTGCCGGGGTTTGCGCGGGTCGCTGCCGCTGAGTGCGCCGATCACCGTCACCAGCGGCTTGGTCAGCATCATGTAGAACAGCGCCAGCAGGATGCCGGTCAGCACCAGGCTGCGGGCAAAACCATTGAGCAGGGTGATGCCGGCACGGTCGAGAAAGCGGCTGCCGAAGGCGAAGGTGTCGATGTCCAGGTACAGGGTGCCCAGGTACTCCTCTGGCATGTGGGTCAGGTACAGGCGTTCCTTGAACTGGCGCTGCTCGCCGAACAGGAAGTCGCTGAGTGGCCGGTAGCGGTCCTGAAGCTTTGGCCGCTCGACATCGGCCAGTACCGTTTCGTTATTGTCGATCAGCCGTGCGCGGATGACGGCCGGCGACTGCAGCAGGCCGCGGGTCAGCTCCAGCGCCAGCTCCGAGTCGATGTTGTAGGCGATGCGCGAGGCCGGGTTTTGGCTGATTTGCAGCAACGCGCTCACTTCACGGTTGATGGACGCGTCTTCGCTGGCATAATCGATGCCGATCTGGATGAGACTGAGCAATGTTCCCAGGATGAAGCCGACCAGGACTGTCAACCGGGCTTGCTTGTATGACAGGCGATTGGTGAACTTGATATCCATGAGTCCCGAGCCGGTTTCCCGTTCCTTGCGCTGCGCAAGCATAGCCGAATAGCCCCGGCTGCTGGTGGGTCTGTCTGTTCATTTCAGTTGATCGCCAAGCGGGGGCCGCTTTGCGCCCCTTCGCGGGCTTGCCCGCTCCCACAGGTACAGCTTAGCCCCAGGCTGAACGCAGCCCTGTGGGAGCGGGCAAGCCCGCGAAGGGGCGCGCAGCGGCCCCCAAAAAACTGAAATTGTTAGGAGTCGTCATGGACGCTCGCTTGATCGCTTTTCTGGACCGCGCCGAATCGGTACTGGCGCGTCTTGAACCCCTGTTGCCGGCACAGCGCCCGCACATCGACTGGACCACCACACTGGCCGCGCGCTGGCAGCGTGATGGCCGCAGCGGCTACCTGCTGCCACTGGAGGTCAGCCTGGACATCCGTCTGACCGATCTGATCGGCGTCGACAAACAGCGCGACCAACTGGGCCGCAACACCCACCAGTTCATCAACGGCCTGCCAGCCAACCACGCGTTGCTGTGGGGCTCGCGCGGTACCGGCAAGTCGTCGCTGGTGCGTGCTTTGCTGGCCGAGCACGCCAGCGCCGGCCTGCGCCTGATCGAAATCGAGCGTGACCACCTGGCCGACCTGCCGCGGGTGGTCGAGCAGCTGCAGAAGCTGCCGCAACGTTTCATCCTGTTCTGCGACGACCTGTCGTTCGAAGCCGGGGAGGGCGATTACCGGGTGCTCAAGAGCGTGCTCGACGGCTCGCTGGAGCAGGCCCCGGACAACGTGCTGCTGTACGCCACCTCCAACCGCCGCCACCTGGTGCCCGAGAAGGAAAGCGACAACGAGAACTGGAAGCGTGTGGACGGCGAGCTGCACCCCAGCGAAGCGGTGGAGGACAAGATTGCCCTGTCTGACCGTTTTGGCCTGTGGCTGTCGTTCTATCCGTTCACTCAGGACCACTTCCTGAATGTTGTGGAACACTGGATTGGCCAGTTGGCACAACCTGCGGGCCTTGTGTGGCAACGCACCGAAGAACTCGACATCCTCGCCGTGCGCTGGGCCACCGGCCGCGGTAACCGTAATGGCCGTTGTGCCTATCAGTTCGCCCGCTATTGGGTCGGGCTGCAATTGCTGGAGCAAAAGTAAATGATCGACCTCAATGCCAGTGGCGCCGGCCTCGACGGCTACAATCTGCTGGCGGCGCAAGTGCAGGCGCTGTTCGCCGACGAGCGTGACTTCATCGCCAATGCCGCGCAGTTTTCGGCGTTTCTGTATAACCAGGTGGACGACCTGAACTGGGCGGGGTTCTACCTCAACCGCAACGAAGAGCTGGTGCTAGGCCCGTTCCAGGGCCAGGTGGCGTGTGTGCGTATTCCGTTCAGTAAAGGTGTGTGCGGGGCCGCGGCGGCAACGCGACAGACCCAGCGGGTCGAGGATGTACATGCATTCCCGGGCCACATTGCCTGTGACAGCGCCTCCAACAGCGAGCTGGTGATCCCGTTGGTGAAAGACGACAGGTTGATTGGCGTGCTGGATCTGGACAGCCCGACGGTGGGGCGGTTCAGCGAAGCGGACCAGGTGGGGCTGGAGCGGTTGGCGGCGATCTTTCTGGCGTTGACTGACTGCTGATCAGTGTTGCCTGTGCCGGCCTCTTCGCGGGTGAACCCGCTCCTACAACGGCCTGTGTCCAACCAGGGATGTGTGTCCACCCC
>NZ_JBICKE010000108.1:0-112851 GCF_043103865.1 Pseudomonas sp. yb_5 | reverse complement strand
GCCAATTTTCACGCGCCGTTCACTGTTGCCGCCGACACCGTATTCGCGGGTAAACCCGCGCCTACACGCAGATCGGTGGTGGACACAGGCCGTCGTAGGAGCGGGTTCACCCGCGAAAGGGCCGGCCCTGCTGGCCAAATTTCCACCCTGTTCAGCGAACCATGATCGCTTTGAACAGCTCCGAAGCCAGCCACCCCTCCAGCCAGCTCCGTACCCGCGGATAAGCCGCCTCGGCGAACCACTGCGGTTCGACCCCGGCAAACTGGCGCATCAGAGGCAGCAACGCGGCATCGGCCATGCTCGGGTGGTCGGCCAGCAGGTAGGGCTGGCCCGCCAGCAGGCCTTCTAGCTCCGCCAGCCAGGCCTCGGCCTGCTGGCGGTAATGTTCGCGGGAATGCTCCGGGTAACGTTCGGCATACTTGTACAGGTTCACATGCGCCTTGAACGTGGTGTCATTGCGCGCAATCAGCGTTTCAGCCTGCTGTGCAGCCACAGGGTTGGCCTGTAGCCGCCAGTCCTGCGGGTCGTTTTGCGTCAGCGCCCAGCGCATGATGTCCAGGCTCTCTTCAAGTACCCCGGCACCGGTGTCCAGCACCGGTACCGTGCCCTTGGGCGACAAGGCCAGCAGCTCTGCCGGCTTTTTCTTCATCGCCACTTCGCAGATCTCCACCTCGCAGCCGGCATAGCGCAGGGCCAGGCGCGCACGCATGGCCCACGGGCAGCGGCGGAACGAGTAGAGGATCACCCGCACACCTCCACGTCACTCAGGCCATTACCCTGACGCCGCACCTGGATCTGTACCGGGATGCGCTCGTGCATTTCCTGTACGTGGGAAATCACCGCCACTTTGCGGCCCTGGGCTTGCAAGCCGTCGAGGGCGTCCATTGCCAACTGCAGTGACTCGGGGTCGAGGCTGCCGAAGCCTTCGTCGATGAACAACGATTCGATACGCAGGGTGCTGGAAGCCATCGACGCCAGGCCCAGGGCCAGGGCCAGCGACACCAGGAAGGTTTCCCCGCCCGACAACGAGTGCACCGAACGCAGTTCGTCGCCCATCTCGGTGTCCAGCACCAGCAGGCCAAGGGCACTGCCGCCGCGCTTCAGGCGGTAGCGGCGGGCCAGCTGACGCAGTTGGGCGTTGGCGTGGTGCAGCAGCAGGTCGAGGTTGTAGCCCTGGGCGATCTTGCGGAACACATCGCCCGAGGCCGAACCGATCAGGGCATTGAGGCGGGCCCAGCGTTGCCACTGCTGGTGGGCCTGTTCGATTTCTGCCGTCAGCGCCTGGTGGGCCTGCTGCCGGCGCTGGTCGTCGGCCTGTTGCGCGCGCAGTTCGGCGCACTGCTGCTCATGGTTGGCCAGGCGCCCGCGCAGTTCGGCCAGGGCCTGCTCCAGGGCTTCGGCCGAGGTGTCCACGGTCATTTGTGCGGCGTGTTGTTGCAGGCGCTGCTCACGTTCCTGCAGCAGCACGCGGCCTTGTTCGATGGCCTTCTCGGCACCTTGAACACGCTGACGCAGCTCATTCACCTGGGCGTCATCCATGGCCAGCAGGCGATCCAGCCCGGCGTCGTCCAGCTCCGGATGCTCGCTGCGCCATTGCGCGATCTGGCCCTGCAATTGCTGGCACTCGCTTTCCAGCGCCTGTTGCTGCTGGGCATTGGCCTTGAGTTCGCTGGCCAGTTGTACACCCTGGGTGCGCAGCTCCTGCAGGCGCTGGGCGGTGTCGGCGTCAAGGGCGCGGGCGTGTTCCAGCGCGGTGTCCATGTGCTGTTGCCAGGCTTCGGCGCTGGCATGTTCGCCGAGCAGTTCGCCGAGTGAGGCCAGGGCTTGCTGGCGTTGCTCGTCGAGGGCGGCCAGTTTCTGCTGCAACTGCTGCTGGCCTTGCAGGCGCGTCTGTTGTTGATCACGCAGCTTGTCCAGCTGGGTTTGGCGGGCTTGCTGTTCTTCCAGTTCGTCCTTGCGCTGGTCCAGTTGCTGCAGGCGCTGGGCAATCTGCTGGTCGAGGGCGAGGAAGGCATTGGCCGGGTCTTCGTTCAGGGCCTTGAGGGCTTCCTTGGGCAAGACGCCGGCCAGGTCGTCAAGGCCTTGCTGCAACTGCTGCTCATCGTTGGCCAGGGCCTGGTGCTGTTGCTCCAGATGGCGCTGGGCCTGTTGCTGGGCGTCGTAGGCCGCCTGCAATTGCTGGTTCAGGCGGGCGGCGTCTTTTTGCAGAGCCAGCAGGGCGCTCTGGCGTTTCTCGTCCTGGCTGATTTCTTCATCCAGGCGACGTAGCTGGCCGTCGAGCCAGGTGCTACGGGCCTTGTCGTCCTGCGGGGCGAGGGCTGGCCACAGGCTGTGTGCCTGCACCTGAGCCACCAGCGGTTGCAACTGTTCACCCAGTTGCTGCTGTTGCTGCTGGGAGTCCTTGAGCTGGGCGTTGACCACCCCCAGTTGGGTACGCAGTTCCACCAGCTTGCTGTTGAGGGTTTCGACCTGTTTCTGCGCGGCGTGCTCTTCGGCCTGGTCATGGCGACCCAGGCTCTGCAGCAGCGCTTCTGGCTGATGGAACGGGTGTTCGGCGCTGCCACAGACCGGGCAGGGTTCGCCGTCACGCAATTGTCCACGCAGTTCTTCGACGCTGGTGTTGCGTGCCAGGCGTTGCCGTTCCAGCAGTTGACGGGTGAGGACCAACGCCTGTTCGGCGGCCTCCAGCTCGGCCTTGGCGGCAGTGCCTTCGGTAATCAGTTGCTGGCGTTGCAGCATGGCCTGCTGCTGCCGTTCACGCAGGGCGTCCAGCTGCTGGCGCAGCTCCTGTTCACGGCCGTGCAGGCGTGACATTTCCTCTACGGCGCGCTGCTGTTTGCGGTTGTCCTGCAGCATGCCGCCGAGCAGGTCGATCTGCTCGGCAAGGGCCTGGGGTTCGGCCTTGGCTTCACGGAACAACAGGTCGTAGGCGTCGCGCTCGGCCTGCAGGTGCGCATTGGCCTGGCTGGCCTGGGCCTGCAGGCCGGGTAACTCTTCTCGGCCCTTGGTCAGGCGGCCACCGATCAGCATTACCTGCTTCAGTTGCGGCAGGTAGGCGTGCCAGGCATTGGCCAGGCCCGCCAGGTGCTGGCTGTCGGCAAGCGCGGTTTCGATCTGCGCCAGTTGCTGCACGCTGCGCTGCTGGTTGTCTTCCAGCTGCTGCAGTTGCTGCTGGCCGTCAGCGAGCTGCTGTTGCGCCTGCTGGCTGATGTTGCGCTCGGCGGCCAGTTCCTGGTCCAGGCGTGCCAGACTGTCCTGCGCGGCAAAAGCCTGGCGCAGGCGCGGCGCGTTCTCGACGTGCTGGGCCTGGCGGTCGGCAAGCGCTTGGCGCGCATGGTCCAGCGCCTGTTCGAGCTCGCGGGTACGCACCTGCAGTTCGGCTTGTTGCTGTTGCTGCTCGGCAATTTTTGCCGCCACTGGCGCCAGCTGTGCGCTCAGTGCCTGTCGGCGGTGGAACTGGTGACGCTGTGGGGCCAGGCGCTCCAGGCGTACCAGGTCCAGGCGTGGTTCGGCCAGCTGTTGCCAGTCCAGTTCGGCGGCCTGCAGCGTGGTGCTGGCTTCGGTGTGTTGGGCCTGTAGCTGGCGTTGCTCATTCAGCCAACTGCGTTGCTTCTCCAGCTGACGCTCGCCGGCCTGGTCGGTCTTGAACTGCTGCTGCGCCTGCTCCAGGCGCTGGTCGAGCTCGGCACGGGCCTCGGCAGCCATCGGCAGCAGGTGGCTGGCGCGTTCTTTCAGGGCGTTGTGTGCCTCGCTGGCTTCGCGTGCCTTGCTGAAGGCACGCTGGCCCAGGCGGGTGTAGATGGCAGTGTTGGTGAGCTTTTCCAGCAGCTCGCTGCGGTCTTTGTCATCGGCCTTGAGGAACGCGCCGAACTCGCTCTGGGCCAGCATCACCGCACGGGTGAACTGTTCGAAGTTCAGGCCCAGGCGGGCTTCGACCAGTTGCTTGTATTCGTTCTTGCCACTGCCGAGCACCTGCTCGCTGTCGAGGTCGTAGAAGCTCTGGCGGCTGTGCTGCAGTTTGCCGTTGGCCTTGTCGCGGGCACGGTTGGCTTCCCAGCGGGCGCGGTAGCGGCGGCCGTCGATGCCGACGAAATCGACCTCGGCAAAACCGCTGCCGGTGCCACGGCGCAGCAGGTTGCGCGGGTCGGAAGTGGGGATTTCGCCGTCGGCGTCTGGCACCTTGGCCTCACGGCCAATGTCATTGAGGCGCGGCACGGTGCCAAACAGCGCCAGGCACAGGGCGTCGAGCAGGGTGCTCTTGCCGGCGCCGGTAGGCCCGGTGATGGCGAACAGGCCAGCGCTGGCCAACGGTTCTGCGGTGAAATCGATGTCGATCGGACCGGCCAGCGATGCCAGGTTCTTCAGGCGGATGGCGAGAATTTTCATGGCTGTTCCTCCTCCTGCAGCACGTCCTGCAACAGCAGGGCGAAGTCGGCCAGGGTCTGCTCGTCGGCGGGGTTGCCGTAGGCTTGCTCCCAGGCGCGACTGAACAGGTCTTGCGGGGTCATCTGGGCCAGCTCGACAAAGGCCAGGCCATCGTCTTCGGCGTTGTTGCGGCCAGCGTATTCGGCGCTGATGCGGATCAACCGTACCGCCTTGCCTTCAAGCGCGGTTTCGATCTGCTGGCGCAGGTCGGGTTGCGGCTCGTCGAGCATCACCCGCACCTCCAGCCAGGGCTGGCGGTTGGGGTCTTCAAGCAGGTCGATCACTGGCAGGTCGGCCAGTTGCTGCAACAGCTCGCCCAGCGGTGCCGGGCCCACCCGTTGCAGGGCCACGGCGCGTGGTACGGGGCGTGGCTCGACGCTGACCAGGCCGTTGCCGTCCAACTCCACTTCCAGGACCTGGTGCGGGTAGTTGATTTCGGCGAACGACAGCGGGATTGGCGAGCCGCTGTAGCGGATGCGTTCTTCGCGGTTGACCTTCTGCGGCTTGTGCAGGTGGCCCAGGGCGACGTAGCTGATAGCCTTGTCGAACAGCTTGGCCGGCAGCGCCTCGGCGTTGCCGATGATCAGGCTGCGTTCGGAGTCTTCCGACACCGCGCCACCTGCCATGTGAGCATGGCTGATGGCAATCAGCGCCTGGTCTTTCTTGCGCTTCTTCTGCGCGGCGGCGATCAGTTGCTGGTGCACCTGGGTGATGCCTTGCAGGTAGTCGTCACCCAACTGCGGGCCGGTCACTTCGGCCGGGCGCAGGAACGGCAGGGCCAGGCACCAGGCGGCCACCTTGCCACGGCCGTTGGTCAGCGGAATCAGCAGGCGCTCGGCATCCAGCTGGCCCTCGTCCAGCCAGTGCACACGGCCCAGGGCATGGGTGCGCAGGCGGCGCATGAGCGCGGCGGGCAGCTCGATGCGCGAACCGGAGTCGTGGTTGCCGGCGATCATCACGATGTCCAGCTTGGGCTGCTGCTCGTGGGCCTGGACGATGAAGTCGTAGAGGCGTTCCTGGGCTTTGACGGGCGGGTTGACGGTGTCGAAGATGTCGCCCGCAATCAGCAGCGCATCCGGCTGGCGCAGGTGTAGCTGGCCGAGCAGCCAGTCGAGGAAGCAGGCGTGTTCGAAATCGCGTTCCTGGCCGTGCAGGCTTTGGCCCAGGTGCCAGTCGGAGGTATGAAACAGACGCATGGATGACCTGTTGGTGTCGAGTCGAGCAAGCGAGGGCTTGGCTTGGGTGATGGGTGTTGCGCAAGGGCGGTATGGTAACCCATGCACGGGGCCGCTGTGCGGCCCGAAAGTTCAGCGCTTGATCTCATGGGCGCACGGTGCTGGTTGTCCTGCAGGCAAGCCCGCGCATTGAACCCCTTGTTCATGGATGGCATTGGCTTATCGCAGTAGCGTCCTGCGACTCCAGGCGTTGACGCGGGTTGCCACGTTGGTTCCATATTGATAGCAGGGTGTCGCGCATCTCGGTTTGCCCCACGGACATGTCGCGGCAAAGCATCGAGCACACGCTCGGCCACTTCCGCCTTGAACGTTCTGTGAGCTGGCTCTCGCTTTGCACCAGGGATCAAGCTTGCCCTCAAAAGTATGCTGATTTACCCTCCGAAACGGCCATGATCACGGCTATTCGAAACCCACGGACGACAATCACAGGAGTCACCAATGGAAGGCATCCCTCAGACCCAATCTTCCCCGGATAACCTCAAGCCAAAATGGCGGGAGCGTTTCGCCTTCTTCGATCAGTACGGCGCCCCCACCTCCGAGTCATACAAAGCCGCATTCCGCGCCTTGCCGTTCGGGAAGAAGTTGCTGATCAACAACAATTTCATAGCCTTTTTCTTCGGCCCGATCTATTGGTTCGTGCTGGGGCTGTGGAAGAAGAACCTGGTCATGCTGGCCATCATCATCGGCATCGGGCTGCTGCTGAGCGTCTATGAGGTCGCGACGGGCAGCGAAATCCCGCGTCCTCTGGATAACGGTATCAGCATGGGGTTTGCGTTTTTGTACAGCTTCCTGACCAACCGGGCCTATTACCTGAAGCAGGCCAAAGGGCAGCAGAGCTGGAACCCGTTCGAGGGGCAGCGGTTCATCTGACTCGGCTGGTACATTCGGCAAGTGTTGTCAGGGGCGGCCATGAGCTGAAAATTCGCAACCAGCCACTGCGCATCACTTGGGGTAGAGCGGCGGCAAACTGCCGTTCTCACCCGCCGGCAGCAATACCTGCTCAGCTGGCGGAATGGTACCAATCGCCCGCCACAAATCCTCCCCCTGCCAATACTGCCCGCTCTCGCTGTACAACGCCCCGTTCAAACCATCCAGCGCATCCGACAACGGTACGAAGCGCGCCGCCATCTCGGCCAGGGTTTCCGGTTGTTGCCGGGCCCAGGCATCCAGCGCCTGGCGCGTAGCCTGAGGGTCGTTGGCCTGGCACGCGCGCTTGAGGTCGTCCAGCAAGGTGCGTGGGCTTGGCCCGTTCTGCGCCGTGCGCAGCACCGCTGGCCGCGACCGGGCGCGCCACCACAGGGCAAAGCCCAGCACGGTGGTCAGGGCGAACACCAGTGTGGACAGCTGCCAGGGCCACAGCAGGGTGCTGGCGCTGCTGTTGTCGCCCACCGGGGTGTCGGCGCTCAGTGCCGGGTTGTCCTGCACGTTCAGCGTGCGTGCCGGCAGGCTGCTGTGTTCCAGGTGGTCTTCGCGGGTGTTCCACCAGGCCACTTCCAGCGCCGGCAAGGCCAGCGTGCCGCTGTGGGTCGGCACCAGGGCCTCGCGCTCTTCGCGGTTGGCGGTCATGCCCCGTTCGCTGATTTCGTTGCGCAGCAGTGGCTGGTCAGGGTAGCGACGCAGGCCGATGATTTCTGTGGCCGGCAGCGGTGGCAGTTGGGTGCTGGACAAGCCTTCGGCACGCAAGGTGATGCTGCGTGTCAGCGAGTCGCCAATCTGTACCTGCTGGCTGCCGGGGTCGGGGCTCCAGTGCTCTTCCAGGGTCAGGCTGCTGGTTGGCAACCACGGCAAGCCAGCCGGCCAGGCTGCCGGAATCGGCCGTACGTTAAGGCGCAAGGGCAGCGAGCTGACCTGGACCTGATGGCCGGCGCGGGCCGCGCCATTGGCCTGCGCTGCTGCGTCGTTGCTGGCGGCTGCCGTGGCGGTGAATGTCAGCGGCGGGATGTCGAGGGTACCGCTTTGCTGGGCATACACCGCATAGCGGGTTTCGATCACGCCATGACGCACGCCGTTGATTTCCTTTTCATACGTGCGCGACTCGCCCAGCGGCTCGACCTTGGCGTTCTCCAGTTGCAGGGGGCTGAGGCTGCTGTCGTCGTACAGCGCGACCGAGTGATAGATGCGCAGGGTCAGCACGGCTTGGGCCTGGACATAGACGTCGTGGTTGTCGAGGGTCGCTTCGATGAATACCTGAGCGTTTTCCTGGCGGCTGGCATCGGCCTGCAGCACTTGCAGTTCGATGGCCTGGCTGTGCGACTGGCCCAGTTGCAGCTCGGGGATGCGCAGGCTACCGCTGCGCCGTGGCAGCAGGGTAATGATCCAGCGGGTGCTGGCGCGGGTTTCGCCGTCGAGGGTGTGCAGGCTGTTCAGCTGGCGCGTGCCCCGCACTTCGAAGTCACCTTCCAGGGCGCGCAGGTCGGGCTTGCCGAACTGGGTGACGTCCTGGCTTTCCAGGGTCAGTTCCAGGCTTTCGCCAGCTTCCAGGCGGGTGCGGTCGACACTGGCCTGCAGCAGCGGCTCGGCCTGGGCCAGCACGGCCCACAGCAGGGTGAGGAGAAAGACGCCGAAGCGACTCATCGTGATTTTTCCTGATGCAATTGCTGTTCATACCAGAATTTGCGTCGCAGCAGCTCTGCCGGGTTGTCGGGGATTTCCCGCAGCCATTGTTCCAGGGCTTGGCGCTGTTCGCCGTCGAGGCTGGTCGACACTGGGCGCTGGGGCGGCTGGATGACGCTGTCGTCGCCCCCGGCCTGGTTGCCGGGGGCGGCCTGGCTGTTGCTGCTGCTTTCGCCGGGTTGTTCGGGGCTGGCCTGTTGGTCGTTGCCGGGTGTGCCTTGGGCCGGGCTGCTGGCCGAGCTGCTGTTGCCTTCGGTTTCGCTGCCGGGCGTGTCTTGGGCATCGTTGCCGGGTGGCTGTTCCTCGGCCTTGGCTTCACGTTGCTGCAGCAGTTGCTGCACCAGCGCCTGGTTGTCCAGCGCGGCTTGCAGGTCGGGCTGGCGCTCCAGGGCTTGTTCGTACGCATCCAGGGCGGCTTCCAGCTCGCCACCATGGGCCAGGGCATTGCCCCGATTGTAGTGGGCTGCTGCTGTGTCGCCTTGGGAAAATGCCTCGGCAGCACCGGCGTAGTCGCCGGCCTGGTACAGGGCCATGCCGCGCCATTGCGGGTTCTGGAAGTGACGCGCAGCGCTGGCCGGGCGGTTTTGCTCCAGCAGCTTCTGGCCTTGCTGGTCGGGGCGCAGCCACAGGTCGTTGAACTCGAAAGCGTGGCCGGGCTGCGGCAATGCCAGCAGCAGTGGCAGGCAGAACAGCCAGCCGCGCCGGCCTGCGCAGGCGGCCAGCAGCAACAACGGAATCAGCAGCCAGTAACCTTGGTCGGCCCAGCTGTCCAGTTGCAGGGTCTGGCCGTCATTGCGCCCGCTCCGCGGGTTGTCGAACAGGCCCAGGCCACGCAGGTCGAGGTCGTCGATGCGGGCGTGCCGGTAGCGACCACCCGTGCCGCTGATAAAACCTTTCAGGCTGGCACTGTCCAGGCGAGGCAAGAGGATGCCGCCCTGGTCGTCTTTAAGGTATTCGCCATTGGCCTGGCGCACAGGGGCGCCTTCGCGGCTGCCGATGCCCAGCATCAGCAGGCTGGGGCCCTGGCGGCCGAGGGCCTGGGTGATGCCTTGGCGCTCGGCGTCGCTGAGCGCCGAGCCTACCAGCAGCAGGCGGCCTTGGCCGAGGCCGCTCTGGGCCAGCAGCGCCAGGCCTTTTTGCACAGCCAGGTCGGCACGCTGGCCGGGTTTTGGCATGATCGACGGGTCGATGGCCTCGAGCAAATTGCGGGTGGTGGCCAGGTCGTCAGACAGCGGCACCAGGGTGTGCGCGGAGCCGGCATACACCACCAGCGCCGTCTGGCTGTCGCGGCGGTGTTCAAGCAGGTCGAGGATCTTGCGCCGCGCCTGTTCCAGGCGGTTGGGCGGGCTGTCCTCGGCGAGCATTTGCGGGGTCAGTTCGAGCAGGATCACCAGGGGGTCGGCCGGGCGCTGACGGCTTTCTTCCAGGCGCTGCCAGCTGGGCCCGAGCAGCGCCAGGACCACCAGCAACCAGGCAAGGCCCAATGCCACCCACGGCAGTTTGCTGGTGCTGCCGCTGCCGCCACCCAGCAGTACGCCATGGAAGGCTGGCGGCAGAATCATCTGCCAGCGCCCGGCACGTTTGCGCCGGTGCCACAGCTTGTACAGCAGCCAGCCGAGCACGGGAACTGCCAGCAGCCAGAGTGGGCGCAGCCATTGGGGCCACAAGTCGATCATCGCCGCCTCCTTAAACGCAAACGCTTCAAGCGTTGGCGCCATTCCGGGTGCGGCTGCAGGAAGCGCGGCTTGCGCAGCAGGCGTTGCAACCGGTTGTCGGGCCACTGCACGGCCACCACCAGCAGCACGCTGAGCAGCAGCGCCAGCGCCAGGGGCCAGGCGTAAAGAGCCTGGGCTGTGCGTGCCTGGGTCGGTTGCTGGGCCACGGGCTCCAGTTGGTCGAGGGTATCGCCGATAGCGTCCAGTTCGGCGCCGTCATGGGCGCGGAAGTAGGCGCCGTGGGTGATGTCGGCAATTTCCTTGAGCGCGGCTTCGTCCAGGTCCAGGCTCGGGTTAAGGCCGAGCAGGCCTGGGGTGCCACTGGCTTCGGGGTTGGCGCCGATACCGATGGTGTAGATGCGTACGCCTTCCTGGGCCGCCAGGCGGGCGGCTGTCAGCGGGTGAATCTGCCCGCCGTTGTTGGCGCCGTCGGTGATCAGCACCAGCACCCGGCTTTGTGCCGGGCGCTCGCGCAGGCGTTTGACCGCCAGGCCAATGGCGTCGCCGATGGCGGTGTTCTTGCCGGCGATGCCGATCTGCGCCTCGATGAGGAAGGTGCGCACGGTGCGCCGGTCAAAGGTGAGCGGCGCCTGCAGGTAGGCCTGGCTGCCGAACAGGATCAGGCCCACGCGGTCGCCTTCACGGTCTTGCAGGAAGTCGCCCATCAGCGCCTTGACCAGATCGAGGCGGCTGATGTCCTCGTTCTTCCACTGCATGTCGGGGAAGTCCATCGACCCGGACACGTCCACCGCCACCAGCAGGTCGCGGCCGCTGGCGGCGATCGGCACCGGTTCGCCCAGCCATTGCGGGCGAGCGGCGGCGCACAGCAGCAACAGCCAGATGACGACGAACGGTGCCTGCTGGCGCAAGGTGGGCAGGTTGAGCCGTGCGCGGCGCCCGGCCAGGCCTTCCAGCTCGTTGAGGAAACCCACCTTGAGCACCGGTTCACCGCTGTCGGCTGCGGGCAGCAGCAGGCGCGCCAGCCATGGCAGCGGCAACAGGGCGAAGACCCACGGCCAGGCCAGTTCAAACATGCTTGCGGATCCAGGTTTCGACGGCTTGGCTGAGCCCGGCGATGGCCTTGTCATCGAGCTTGCACTCGGGTTTATAGGCGCCTTCGACCAGTACCATCCAGCGGGTCAGGCCGGCGGCCGGGCAGCGGTTGTCGAGAAAGGCCAGCCACTGGCGGCCGTTGAGGGTGTGGCTGTTGGCGCCTGGGTAGTGGTTGCGGCACAGGCGTTTGAGCAGGGCGTTGATCTGTTGCAGCCAGGCGCCAGCCGGGGCACCGTCATACGGGCGTGGCAGGCGGGCCAGCTCGGCCAAGGCCTCCAGGCGCACCGGGTCCAGGGGTTGTTCGGCGCGCACGATGCGGCGTTTGCCCGGGCGCCAGCGGCGCAGCCGCCACAGGCCCCAGCCCAGTAGCGGCAGGACGGCCAGCAGCAGCCACCAGCCCGGTGCGGGTGGCCACAGGCTGACCGGTGCCGGGGCGATCAGTGGGTGCAACTGGTCGAGCGGGTTCATGACGCGCTCCGTGGCCGTTGGGCGCTCAGGTACTCGCGCAGTTGTTCGACCATTTCGCTTTGCGTGCTCAGTGGCATCAGTACCACCCTCAGCTTTTGCGCCATCAGCTCCCAGCGCTCGATACGGGCTTCAGCCTGCTGGCGGTACGCCTGGCGCAGGTTGGCGTCGAGGGTGTCTAGCTCCAGCTGGGCGCTGCGCTGAGCGAAGCGCAGCAGGCCGGCGGCGGGCAACGCGTGGTCGAGCGGGTCGGATACCGGCAGCAACAGCAGGTCGCAATGCCGTGAGAGCATGGCCAGGTGCTGTTCCACCTGGGCGCTGAGCGAGCGTTCATCGCAGATCACGATGGCCAGGCTGCCGGGACGCAGCACTTCGCGGGCGCGGCGCAGGGCCAGGCCGAGGCTATCGGCCCCCGGTACGGCTTCGGTGTGCAGTGACTGGTTGACCTTTGCCAAGCGGTTGAGCAGTTGCAGCAGGCTCTGTTTGCTGCGCCGGGGTTTGACTTCGTGGTGTTCGTTGTCGCCGAACACCAGGCCACCGATGCGGTCGTTGTGGCCCAGCGCTGCCCAGCCGAACAGCGCCGCCGCCTGGGCCGCCAAAACGGACTTGAACATCAGCCCCGAGCCGAAGAAAAGCCTTTGGCTTTGTTCGACGAGGATGAAGATCGGCCGCTCGCGTTCTTCGTGGAACAGCTTGGTGTGCGGCTCCTGGGTCCGCGCAGTGACACGCCAGTCGATGTTGCGCACATCATCGCCGGCCTGGTAAACGCGCACCTGGTCGAAGTCGACGCCGCGCCCGCGCAGCCTCGAATGGTGCAGGCCAACCAGCGGGCTGCGTTGGCCGGGCTTGGAAAACAGCTGGATTTCGCGCACGCGGTGGCGCATGTCGATCAGATCGGCAAGGCCAATGCGGATGCCATGTTCGGCCAGCTGCGCAGTGGGCATGGGCTCAGGCAACGGCGACGACGTCGAGGATGCGCTGGATCACGCGGTCCTGGTCGATCCCTGCCGCCTCGGCCTCGAACGAGAGGATGATACGGTGGCGCAGTACGTCGAACAGCACGGCCTGGATGTCTTCGGGGCTGACGAAGTCGCGCCCGGCCAGCCAGGCGTGGGCGCGCGCGCAGCGGTCCAGCGAGATGGAGCCGCGCGGGCTGGCGCCGTAGGCGATCCAGTCGGCCAGCTCGGTGTCGAACTTGGCCGGAGTGCGGGTGGCCATGACCAGTTGCACCAGGTATTCCTCCACTGCGTCGGCCATGTACAGGCCAAGGATTTCCTTGCGCGCGGCGAAGATGGCCTGCTGGCTGACCCGGCGCTCAGGCTTGGTCTCGCCGCCCAGAGCTTCACCCCGGGCCTGCGCCAGGATACGCCGCTCTACGGCGGCATCGGGGAAACCGATTTTTACATGCATCAGGAAGCGGTCGAGCTGGGCTTCGGGCAGCGGGTAGGTGCCTTCCTGCTCGATCGGGTTCTGCGTGGCCATGACCAGAAACAGCGGCGACAGGTCGTAGGTGCTGCGGCCCACGCTGACCTGGCGCTCGGCCATGGCTTCGAGCAGCGCCGACTGCACCTTGGCCGGCGCGCGGTTGATTTCGTCGGCCAGCACCAGGTTATGGAAGATAGGCCCCTGCTGGAACACGAAGCTGCCGGTTTCCGGGCGGTAAATCTCCGTGCCGGTGATGTCGGCCGGGAGCAGGTCGGGGGTGAACTGGATGCGATGGAACTGCGCTTCGATGCCTTCTGCGAGTTCTTTGATGGCTTTGGTCTTGGCCAGGCCAGGTGCCCCTTCGACCAGCATGTGGCCGTCGGCCAGCAGCACGATCAACAGCCGTTCGACCAGTTTTTCCTGGCCTAGGATCTGGGTAGAAAGAAAAGTGCGCAGCGCGATCAGCGCTTCACGGTGTTCCATCGGCGACGGTTCCTGGTAGGGGGCCTGAGGCGGCGTGAGGCAGCAGCCTTGGCAAGGGGTGATACTTTAATCTATCCGGGGGGGCGGCGACCAATGGCGGCGGGTAAATTTATCGTTGCAGTCGGGCATGCGGGTAAAGAAATGTCCCACGTATGGCTGGCCATTGCCTGATGTTCCGTGACGGCGTGCTGGCGCCTGCTTGTGCTTTTTGGGCAAGCAGAAGGCACGATGATGAAAATGAGCAGCGGCAGCACGCCAAACCTTACGCCGGTCACCCTGCGTTTTGGCGTGTTCTTCGATGGCACCGGTAACAACCTGCACAATGCCACGACGGTGGGTGAGCAGGAGGACAAAGGCGGCAGCTATGGCAACGCCTTGAGCAATGTGGCCCTGTTGCATGCGCTGTATCCGGCTGATGCGGTCAGTGCCGACGGGGCCCAGGCGTTCTTGAAGCGCTATGTGGAAGGCGTGGGCACGTTGGCGGGTGAAGCCGACCATGTCTACGCCTCGGCCACCGGGCACGGGCGCACGGGTGCCGAGGCGCGGGTGGCCGAGGCGTTGCAGGGGATGGCCGAGCAACTGCAGGCGTGGCGCCGGGCGCATCCGCAGGCAACGCTGGAAGGGGTCGAGTTCGACCTTTTCGGTTTCAGCCGCGGCGCGGCAGCGGTGCGGCATCTGGCCAACCTGCTGCACGATGGCGCGGGCTGGCTGTTGTCGGTGGCGTGCGAAACCTCGATCAACTTTATTGGCCTGTTCGACACCGTGGCGGCAATCGTCGCGCCCCTACAGGGTGACTTCGACCCTGCAGACGACCGCCACGGCGGCCTGCGCCTGGGCCTGGGTGCGGATATTGCCCGGCACGTGGTGCAGTTGGTGGCCGAGGACGAGCGGCGGCATAACTTCCCGCTGGTGCGCAGTGGCCACGACATCGTGCTGCCGGGCGTGCACTCGAACATTGGTGGTGGTTACCCGGAGACCCTCCTGGAGCAGGTGCTGCTGTGCAAGCCGCAGTCCCAGCGGGTGCCCGCAGGCATGTGCGTCGAGCAGTGCCGCGTACATGCCAAGGTGAGTGCCTTGCTGGCTTCGGCGTTTGCCGACATGGGCGAACCCAGGCCGCGCGTGATGACCTGGGAGGAGCCGATTGCCGGTGGGCGGCGGGACGAGGCGCAAAAGCAGGTCTATGCGGCGGTGTACCGGGAGCGGCAAGTGGCGGGGCACCTGTCCCGGGTGTACTTGAGCGTGATGCGGGCGTTGGCGGTGCGCGCTGGCGTGCCATTTGCGCCGTTGGGGGCGCAGGCTGAGCATTGGCTGCCGGATGAGTTGTCGGGTATCAGCCGCAAATTGCATGCCTTTGCCTTGGGGGAAACTGGCCAGGTGGGGTTGAGCGAGGAAGAACAGCGGCTGTTGCGCGACAGATACGTGCATGCGTCAGCGAACTGGAATGCACTGAAGGGCTTGCGCAACAGTGTGCTGGATGTGTTGTTCGTCAATCGGCCGGGGGCAGGCGGGCGAGTGATGCATGCCAACCCGGCGCAATGAATGATTGATCGTGGCCTGGCAATGCTGCACCGGGTCCTACTGGGCGCGCGCCAACTGTTCTGTCGCGCGTCTCCTGGCTGAATACGTCTCCTGTGCCAGGGTCAGCAGCACTGTCAGCAGCATGAATACCACCGATGCGATGAAAATCCCGTTGGGCAGGCGCTGATCGAGCATCCAGCCGAATGCCACCGGCCCGATGGCCCCGCCGACGTTGAACCCGGTCGACACCAGGCCGAAGGTTTTGCCCTCGGCCCCGGGTGGCGCCGCCGCCTTGACCAGCATGTCCCGTGATGGGGCGATGACCCCGGTGAGCAAGCCGATGGCACCCAGTACGACCACCAACGCCCAGCCCTGCAGCAGCCCCAGCGCCACCAGTGCGGTCAGCGCAGCCGCCAGCGCGAAGGCCAGTGCCGCCACCAGGCCATGGCGGCGGGTACGGTCGGCCAAAGCGCCCCCGCACAGCACGCCGGCTGCGCTGCTCAGCAGGAAAGCGGTGAGCGCGGCGTTGGCCCAGGCCAGCGTCAGGCCTTGGCCCTGGACCAGGGCGGCCACGGAGAATTTCTCGATGGCACTGGTGCTCAGGTTGAGCAGGATGAACAGCACCGTCAGCACGCCGATCATGGGGGTGAACAAGCGTACGCGGACTGTTGCTGCGGCCGGGCCTGCGCCTTGTGGGTTGGCTGGCCTGGCGACCCGGTACACGCCGCTGCCGGGTATCGATATCAGCAGCAGCGCGGCTACCCCGAATACCGCGCCCGCCGCCAGGGCTGCCCGCGTGCCGAACGCTGCGGCGATGCCGAGGAATACTGCAGGTGTAACGGCCGAACCGAGGAAGCCGGCAAAGGTATGAATAGAGAACGACCGCCCCAGGCGTGCTGGCTCGATGCCGTTGGCCAGCAGCGCATAGTCGGCCGGGTGATACACACCATTGGCCAGGCCAGCCATGGCCATCGCCACCAGCAATACCGCGTAACCGGGGCTGGCCGCCAGCAGCACAAAGCTGAGGCTGCCCAACAGCAGCCCGGCCTTGAGCATTTTACGTGCACCGTAGTGGTCGACGGCGTAACCCAGCGGGGCCTGCACCAGCGCGGAGACGATGTTGAACACTGCCAGGGCTACGCCGAGCTCTACGAAGCCCACGCCCAGCAGGCCGGGCAGCACCGGCAGTAGCGCCGGGATCAGCATGATGTGCACATGGCTGACGAAATGCACGGCAGCAATTTGGGTCAGCAGCTTGGGGCCAGGGTGGGGCATGTCGATACCTGTTGAACAGCGTGCGCCCCTGGCGCACGGCAGGATGGTGGAAATCCCGCTTAGCGGGAGGCGCCCCTCAAACCGGGGAGGCGGCCGTTGAGTACAACATGGGCCAGCAGACCAATGACCAGGCCCCAGAAAGCCCCGCCAATGCCCAACAGGCTGATGTTGGCCGCCGCCGCCAGGAAGGTGATCAGTGCTGACTCGCGTGAGCGGGCATCGGCCATGGCGCTGGCCAGGCTGGCGCCGATGGTACCCAGCAGGGCAAGGCCCGCCAGGGTGGTGATAAAGGTGCCCGGCAGGGCCATGAAGACACTCGCGAGCGTGACGCCGAACACCCCGACCAGGATGTAGCAGACACCGGCAGCGATGCCCGCTACCCAGCGCTTGTCCGGGTTTTCATGGGCTTCCTTGCCGGTGCAGATGGCTGCGGTGATGGCGGCGATGTTGAACGCGTGTGAACCGAAGGGCGCCATCAGCAACGAGCCGATGCCGGTGACGGCGACAATCGGGTTGGCGCTGGTCTTGAAACCATCGTTGCGCAGCACCAGCATGCCGGGCATGTACTGGCCGGTGAGGGTGATCAGGAACAAGGGTAGGGCCACGCTGAGGGCCGCGTTGAGGGAGAAGGTGGGCGCGGTGAAAACCGGTGAGGCGAATTCCAGCCGCAACGTCGTCAGGCCCACTTGCCCCTGCAGCAACAGGTAGCCCAGGCCCAGCAGCAGTATGGCGACCACGGCGTAACGGGCGGTGAAGCGTTTGAAGGCCACATAGGCTGCAATCAGCAGCCCGGCGAGGGCGGGGTCGACCGACAGGCTGGCAAAGGCACCGATGCCGAACTGCAGCAGGATGCCGGCCAGCAGGCCGGCGGCAATGCCGCCGGGCACGACGCGCACCAGGCGCTCGAAGCACCCGCTAAGCCCCAGCACCACGAAGCCGGCGGCCGACAGCAGGTAGGCACCTATGGCCTCGCTGTAGGGCACGCTGGCAAGCGCGGTGACCAGGAACGCGGCGGCTGGCGTGGACCAGGCTGTGATGACCGGCTCGCGGGTGTACCAGGACAGTGCCAGGCCGCTGAGGCCGACGCCGATCGACACCGCCCAGACCCACGATGACGTCAGTTCCGGGCTCAGCCCGGCCACTTTGGCTGCCTGGAACACCAGGATGAACGTGCCGCCGTAGTTGACGATCACCGAAACGAGTCCGGCAATCACCGGGTGAAGGATGTCTGTCAGCCTCAGTGGGATAGCAGAGCTTTGTGCAGGCGCGTCCATGGTTGCCTCTGGGAATGGTCAGATGAGGAGCAGTTTTGTGTGGCGAAGGGGTAATGCGACTGCAGCGTCATTGGCCCCTTCGCTGCAAAAGGCTGTTTCTGAAGAAAAAGGCTGCCCGACAGCGACAGGCTGCCGGGCAGTTTTGTGCGTCAGTTGGTCAGCGCCACCAGCAGGCTTTTCAGGTGGTTGCTGCCTTGCGCATCCAGTGGCTGCAGGGGCAGGCGTGGGGCGCCGACATCCTGGCCGAGCATTTTCAGGCCGGCCTTGATGGTGGTCGGCAGGCCACGGCGGGTGATGTATTCCAGCAGTTCGTACTGGCGATAGAACAACGCACGGGCTTCGGCCAGATCGCCTTGTTGTACGGCGTCCCACAGCGCCAGGTTGAGTGCCGGGATCAGGTTGGGCGCGGCGGTACACCAGCCCGTGGCACCGGCCACCAAGGCTTCCAGGGTCAGCGGGTTGCAACCGTTGTAGAACGCCACCTGCCCATCCGTAGCCTTGAACAGGCGGTGCATGCGCTGGATGTCACCGGTGCTTTCCTTGACCATGGTCACGTTGGGCACCTCGCCGAGGATACGCAGGATCAGCTCCACCGACAGGTCGGTGCCGCTGGTGCCCGGGTTGTTGTAGAGCATGATCGGAATGTCGATGGCGGCGCCGACCGCCTTGTAGTGGGCGACCACTTCGGCTTCGGTGAGCTTCCAGTAAGAGATGGGCAGCACCATCACTGCCGTAGCACCGCAGGCCTGTGCCAGGCGGGCACGCTGCACGGTGCGGGCGGTGGTCAGGTCGGAGACGCTGACCACGCTGGGTACGCGCCCGGCAATGCGTGCCTGGCTGAAGCGCACCACGGTTTCCCATTCGTTATCGGACAGGTAGGCCCCTTCGCCGGTGCTGCCCAGCGGCGCGATGGCGTGCACGCCGTCTGCGATCAGGCTATCGATGGACGTGCCCAGGGCATCCAGGTCGAGTGTGCCGTCTGCCGTGAAGGGGGTGATGGTGTAGCCGATAACGCCGCGAATTACAGATGTAGACATGACCAGGCACCTTTGCCGTTGTTGAGGAAAGAGTACAGCTTCGATCAGCCCAGGCAGTCGCCATGGGCACGCAAGGCACGGCGCGCGTAGTAGCTGAAGGCGGCGCCGTGACGTTTGGGGGTGGAAATCCAGTCGTGGGCTTCTTTGCCCAGTGCTTCGGGGATGGGGCGGATGTCACCGGCGCCCATGGCCAGCAGTTGCATCTTTGCTGCGCGCTCGAACAGCAGGGCGAGCACGCAGGCTTCCTCGATCGAACGGCCAGCGATCAGCAGGCCATGATGGGAAAGCAGGATTGCGCGCTTGTCGCCAATCGCCTTCGCGATGATTTCGCCTTCTTCGTTGCCCACCGGCACACCGGGCCATTCCTTGAGGAATGCACAGTCGTCGAACAGTGGGCACAGGTCCATGTGCGAGATGGCCAGCGGAACTTCCAGCATCGACAAGGCGGCGCTGTGCAGCGGGTGGGTGTGGATGATGCAGTTGACGTCGGGGCGGGCGCGGTACAGCCAGCTGTGGAAGCGGTTGGCCGGGTTGGCCATGCCACGGCCTTGCAGCACCGTCAGGTCTTCGTCCACTACCAGCAGGTTGGAGGCGGCAATTTCGTCGAAGCCAAGCCCCAGTTGTTGGGTGTAGTAGGTGCCAGGTTCCTGCGCGCGCGCAGTGATCTGCCCGGCCAGGCCAGAGTCGTGGCCGCCGTCGAACAGGATACGGCAGGTGAGGGCGAGCTTTTGTCGCGCGGTGTAGGTGTTGTCGGCCAGCGCCGTCAGCATCTGTTGCTGGGCGAGTTTGACAAGCTGGTCCTTGGGGGTGTGCATGGTGGTCGTCATGGGCGGTACCTGCAAGGGGAGGAGTGTATGGATGACTGATCGGCGCGGAGGCGACGCCAGGACACGGCGTTGATCATAATGACACAGTGTGTCATATGCAAGCGATGTGTCATCCTTGGCTCAGGTCGTCAAAGCGCCCGTGCCAGCGCAATCTGTTATGGCGTGCATACGTAACTGGTATTACTTGCCCCGGCTTCCCGCTGTTTAGCATCGACCTGGTCTTAACCGTCGACGAGAACAACAACGTGAACCTAGGAACCCTATCCAGTCGAAGTGCAAGATACTGGCCTGAACGTTTGGCGGTGATCGACCGCCATACCCGGCTGACCTTCGCTCAGCTCGAACAGCGGGCCAACCAGCTGGCCTCGGCCTTGCTGGCACAGGGCATCGCCATGGGCGAGCATGTCGCCATCCTGGCGCCCAACCGCGCCGAACTGGTGGAAGCAGAGGTGGCTTTCTACAAGGCCGGCCTGGTCAAGGTACCGGTCAATGCGCGTTTGGCACCGGATGAAGTGATTCAGGTGCTCAACGACGCCTGCAGTGTCGCGCTGATCGCCGATGCGCAACTCGCCCAGGCGTTGCTGGCTCGCAGGCAGGAGGTACCTTCGTTACGCTTGATCGTGACCTTGGGTGAGCGGGGCGGTGACATCACCTACGCAGCACTGTTGGCCCAAGGCAGTAGTCAGCCAATCAGCTGCGACCTGCCTGACGATGCCCTCGCCGTTTTGCATTACACCTCTGGCAGCTCCGGTGTGCTCAAGGCTGCGATGCTCAGCGTAGGCAACCGCAAGGCGCTTATCCGCAAAAGCCTCGCCAGCCCCACCCGTCGCGCCGCCCCTGGCGACGTCATGGCCCACGTTGGCCCTATCACCCATGCCAGCGGCATGCAGCTGATGCCACTGCTGGCGGTCGGTGCCTGCAACCTGCTGCTGGAGCGCTACGACGACCAACTGTTGCTCGAGACCATCCAGCGCGAAGGCGTGACCCGGTTGTTCCTGGTACCTGCCATGATCAATCGCCTGGTCAACTTCCCCGATGTCGAGCGCTACGACCTGAGCAGCTTGCGCCTGGTGATGTACGGTGCCGCGCCGATGGCGCCAGCACTGGTGAAGCGGGCCATCGAGGTGTTCGGGCCGATCCTGGCCCAGGGTTACGGTGCTGGCGAGACCTGCTCGCTGGTAACCGTCCTGACCGAACAGGACCATCTGTGCGAGGGCGGCGACTACCGGCGCCTGGCCTCGTGCGGGCGTTGCTACTTCGAGACCGACCTGCGCGTGGTGAACGACCACTTCCAGGACGTCCAGCCGGGAGAGGTGGGCGAAATCGTAGTCAAGGGCCCGGACATCATGCAGGGCTACTGGCGCGCACCCCACCTCACCGCCGAGGTGATGCGCGACGGCTACTACCTGACTGGCGACCTGGCCACGGTGGATGAGCAGGGGTATGTGTTCATCGTCGACCGCAAGAAAGAAATGATCATTTCCGGTGGTTTCAACATTTACCCCAGCGAGGTCGAGCAGGTGCTCTACAGCATGCCGCAGGTGTTCGAGGCGGCGGTGGTGGGGGTGCCTGACGAGCAGTGGGGCGAAGCGGTGCGGGCGGTGATCGTGCTCAAGCCGGGCATGGTGCTGCAGGAGCAGGACGTCATCGAACATTGCGCCCAGGCCCTGGCCGGCTTCAAGAAACCACGTGCGGTGGACTTCGTCAGCGAGCTGCCGAAAAACCCCAACGGCAAGGTGGTACGCCGGCTGATCCGTGACGCCTACTGGCAAAACAGCGAACGCCGTATCTGACACGAGGAACGACCATGTATCAGCCAAGCGAAAAGGCCCAACAGATCATCGAGGCCATCAGTGGCTTCGTTCGAAACGAAATCCTGCCCCTGGAACAGCAAGCCGGTCTCAGTTGGGCGGAGCCGCACCCGCGGGCGGTGCTGCAGCAGGTATGGCAGCGCTCGTGCGAGCAGGGCTTCTACAACATCATGCTGCCCGAGGCGATAGGTGGCGCCGGTTTGAGCGTGTCAGACCTGTGTGCGGTCAAGGAAGCCACGGTGCTCACCGGCTCGATGCTGGCGCCGCATATTCTCGGTGAGCTTTCCGGGCCGCCCCGCATCGGCCATCTGTTCAAGGTGGCGAGCCCGACCCAGATCGAGGCGTTCCTGCAGCCGGTGTGCCGTGCCGAAAAGGCCGTGTGCTTCGCCCTGACTGAAAGCGAAGCCGGCTCTGATGCAACGGCGATCAAGACCTCCGCACGGCGGGAAGGTGAACACTATGTGCTGAACGGCGCCAAGCGCTACATTTCAGGTGCGCCCTATGCCGACATCGCCGTGCTGCTTGCAGTGACGGATCCCGGGCGCGGTGCCCAAGGAATTTCTGCATTCTTCGTTGACCTGAGTGCCCCGGGGGTAAGGGTTGAAAGCGATTATTCGGTCATGTCCGGCGGTGGTGCGCATGGCGACATCATCCTTGAGGACGTACGGGTGCCGGCGGCCAACCGCATCGGTGAGCAAGGGCAGGGTTTCAAGCTGGCGATGGGGCGCATCACCCTCAATCGCCTGCTGCATTGCCCCACCTTGCTGGGGCTGGCCGGCCTGGCCCTGAACCTCTCGATCGACTATGCCCGCACGCGCAAGCAGTTCGGCCAGCCTATCGCCATGTTCCAGTCGATCAACCACATGATCGCTGACATGGCCACCGAGCTGCATGCTGCACGCAGCATGGTCTACGCCACGGCAGCGGTGAATGATGCCGGCGGCAATATCCGCACCCAGGCCCCGATGTGCAAGCTGTTCGTTTCGGAGACGGCCTTCCGCATCGCCGATCGTGCGGTGCAGATACACGGCGGTGCCGGGCTGCTGCGTGGCAACCCGGTGGAGTGGATATTCCGCGCGACACGTATGATGCGCATTCTCACCGGAACCAGCGAGATCCAGCGCAACACCATCGCCAAGGGCGTGCTCATGCCTGAGCAATGACGCGGTATGCCCGGCCCGTGGTGGCCGGGTTCTCCAGACAAGAACAAGAACGAGAGATCATCATGACTCATACTGACACCCCCGCGCGTGCAGGCACGGCCTGGATGATTGCGGTACTGCTGGCGCTGTTGATGCTGGTGAATTTCCTGGACAAGGTGGTCATCGGCCTGGTGGCGGTGCCGATGTCCAAGGAACTGGGCTTGTCCCCTGCCGAGTTCGGCTTGGTAGGGGGCGCACTGCACTGGTTCTTCGCCATCTCGGCGGTGATAGGCGGCTTCATGGCCAACCGGCGGCCAACCCGCACCCTGCTGCTGGGCATGGGCGCATTCTGGGCGCTTATCCAGTTGCCCATGTTGTTCGTCAGCTCGCTGTGGGCGATCGTCGCCTGCCGGGTGCTGCTGGGTATTGGCGAGGGGCCGGCCTCACCGGTGGCTACACATGCCTTGTACAAGTGGTTCCCCAACGACCGTCGCAACCTTCCCGTGGCGCTGTTGCATACCGGCAGTGCGCTGGGGCTGCTGGTCGCGGGTGCCATGATCCCATGGATCAGTGTGCACTACGGCTGGCGCATGAACTTCATCGTGCTGGCGGTGATCGGCGCGGTGTGGTGTGTGCTGTGGTGGCTGCTGGGCAGCGAGGGCAACCTCGACCGCATTCGCCCGGGCCAGCTTGAAGAAGGGCAGGCCTCTGTTCCCTATCGTCGTCTGCTCGGTGACCGCACGGTACTGGGCAACTACCTGTGCCACTTCGCCGCCAACTGGTCCTTGGCGTTGACCCTGACCTGGGTACCGAGCTATCTGGAAACCGGGCTGGGTATCGACCCGATCATGACCGGCCAGGTGTTCGTTCTGTTCGTGGTGGTTACCACGCCGTTGAGCCTGTTCATGGCCTGGCTGTCACAGCGAATGATGCGTGCCGGGGTTGCCACACGCTGGTCGCGCGGTGCGTTCGTTTCCGTGTGCCTGATCGCCAGCGGGCTGCTGTCAGCGGCGTTGTTCCTGCCTGGTCTGAGCAACGTCGAGCGGATCGTCAGCCTCACGTTCAGCGGCGGGCTGGCGCTGGTGATGTACTCGGTAGGGCCTGCCATGCTGGCGGAGTTCACGCCCAGCGGGCAGCGCGGCGGCATTCTGGCGATCGGCAACGGTATCGCCTCGTTGGCCGGGCTGTCGGCACCGGTGGTCACCGGTTTGCTGGTGCAGGGCGCCGGGGCCGGGCACACGGCAGGGTTTGGCCAGGGTTTTCTGGTGTGCGGCGCGGTGCTGGTGATTGCCGGGCTGATCGGGCTGGCCTGGATGGACCCACAGAAAACCCGGCAACGTCTGATGCAGGTGGGCACGGCTGCGCCTGCCCAAGCGTGATGTTCACTGCGCTCAGAGGCTCTGCTCCGCCAGGGCCTCGCGCTCGATCAGGGTGCCTTTCCAGCGCTCGCTGCGCACCGCATCCACCAGCAGTGCGCGCACCAGGTCGCGCATGCAGGCGGCGGCAAACGACAGCGGCTTGTGCTGCGAGTGGGCCAAGGCGATGGTGCGGGTGATGCGCGGTTCCACTATCAGCCGCGCGCTGGCAGGCGCGGCCAGATCCAGCAGCGGCGGCCAGTTGCTGATGGTGGCCGCCAGGCCGGCACGGACCAGGCTGGTGATACCGGGGGCCGACTGCTGTTCGTAGCTGGAGTCCAGTGTCACACCGGTCTCCATGGCAGCCTGCTCGATGCGCCTGCGCAAGTGCAGGCTACGGGGTGGCATTACCAGGCGGCTCGCTGCGGCCTCAGCCAAGGTGATGGGCGACTCGTCAGGACCGTGCCCAGGCAAGCCGACCCAGTACAGGTCTTCGGAAAACACGGGCTCGGCGACCACATGGACAAGCTCTTCGGCGTTGGGCACCACGCCGAAATCCACCTTGCCCAGCTCGATCGCCTGGCCACCTTCGCGGCTCAGGCCATCCCATACGGTGAGCTTGATACCCGGGAAGCGTACCTGGGCCTGGGTGATGATGGCCGGCAACAACAGTGCCGAGGCAGTGGCGGGAATCGAGATGGCCACGTGCCCCTTGGGGTTGCCGCGGCTGGACTTCAGCTCGTCCTTCACCGAATCGAGCTGCTGCACGACCGATCGTGCCACTTCGTACAACTGCCGCCCGGCATCGGTCAGTTCGATACCGTCATGCTGGCGCGCCAGCAGTTGCATTTCCAGTTCGCTCTCCAGCAGGCCTATCTGTCGGCTCAAGGCGGGTTGGGCGATGAACGCCTGGCGTGCGGCATTGGAGAAACTGCCGGCTTCGACAATGGCGATCAAATAACGCAGTTGTTTCAAAGTCATCGTGATTCTCAGGCTATGCCGAAGTGATATGGCAACCATCGGGAGACGCTATTTGTTTCAGCCCCGGTGGCCTACTTAGTATCGGTAAGCAGCAAAACGAGGATAACAGAAACGTTCGAATAATTGCCCAAGGCCTTGCCTGCAGGCCTTTGCGCCGTACTTAAGCATTAACTCGCAATTCACTCTCTAATAAACACAATAAGAGGTTAAGAGTGATGGCATCTCGTATTTACGGTCGCTCGGGACCGTTGTCGGTACTTGCCTCATCAGTACTTTTTTCTGCATCTGCCGGTGCCGCTCAGTTTCACTGGGGTGAACTTGAGGGGCAATTCGACTCGGCGCTTTCCTTTGGTACCAGCATTGCGACTGCCAACCCTGACCCGGCCCTGCACCTCAGCGCCAACAGCGATGACGGCCGCCTGAACTTTGCCTCCGGCGATGTGTTTTCAGCGGTGTTCAAAGGCACCCATGACCTGGAGCTCAAGCACGACAACCTGGGGGTGTTCCTTCGCGGTACCTACTGGTACGACACGGCCCTGCGTGATCACGATCAGCGCTTCAAGCAGGTCGAGGACAACAACCGCAAGCGCTCAGCCAAGACTGCAGGTAGCCAGCTGCTCGATGCCTTCGGTTACTACCTGTACGACATCGACGGCCAGCCGGGCTCGCTCAGGCTGGGCAAGCAAGTGGTCAACTGGGGTGAAAGCACCTTCATTCAGGGCGGTCTGAACGTCATCAACCCCTTTAACCTGGCGGCCTTGCGCCGCCCCGGTTCGGAAGTGAAGGACGCGCTGGTGCCGGTGAACCTGTTCTACTTCACCCAGAACCTCACCGAAGCGCTGTCGGTCGACGGTTTCTATCAGCTGGATTGGGAACAGACCCAGCTCGACAACTGCGGCACGTTCTTTTCGAACAACGACTTTTTGCCCGATGGGTGTGATGGCCTGGACGTGGGCGCCAAATTGCTCGGCAACCCCACAGCCGTGGCCGGGCTTGCGCCGTTTGGTGTAAACCTCACCAGCGAAGGGGTGCGCATACCCCGCGGCAGCGACCAGGATGCCCGCAACAGCGGGCAGTGGGGCGTTTCGCTGCGCTGGTACGTGGCGGCGCTGGACACCGAGTTTGGCGCCTACGCGGCGAACTACCACAGCCGTACGCCTTACCTGGGTACGGTCAGCAGCCCGTATTTCGACAACCGCCGTTTCGCCCCGCAGCTGTGCGCCAACCTCGCTATCGGGCTTGCAGACTGTGCCGCTTTCCTGGGCTCCAGCGCAGGCCAGTCGCTGGTCGGCGCGCTACGCCTGGGCACCTCGCAGTACCGGGTGCAATACCCCGAGGACATTCGCCTCTACGGCCTTTCGTTCTCCACCACCCTGCGCACCGGCACGGCGCTGCAGGGGGAGCTGAGCTACCGGCCGAACATGCCCATGCAGCTCAACGGCACCGACATCATCCAGTCGCTGTTGAACGTCGATGGCCGCTCGCCCTTGCTGGGCGATGGTCTGCGGCCAGACAGCGCCAGTACGTTGTTCGACGGCTACCGCCGTAAAGAGATGACCCAGTTGCAGGTAACCGCTGTTCACGCTTTCAGCCAGGTGATGGGTGCCAACCAGGTGCTGCTGATAGGCGAGGCGGGCGCCACCTACGTCGGCGGTCTGGAGGGCGCCTATGGCCCTCGTTATGGGCGTTCGGGCACGTTCAACAGCGGCGAACTGGCGGACAACAGTGTGTGCGTGGCCATTTCCAAAACCCCTGAGCATTGCAATGACGAAGGCTTCATGACCCCGTTTTCCTGGGGCTACCGGCTACGCGCCACCTGGGCCTACCCCAATGTGATTGCCGGTTTCGACCTGCGGCCGAACCTGTCCTGGGCACATGACGTGCACGGCACCGGCCCGGTGGAGGGGTCGGCCTTCAGCGAAGGCTCCAGGGCCATCAGCGTCGGGTTGGATGCGACGCTTGCCAGCACCTACAGCCTGAGCGTGTCGTACACCGACTTCATCGACGGCGACTATGGCACCCGCGGCGACCGGGACTTCATCTCGCTGAGCGTGGGCGTCACTTTCTGAGGGCATGACAATGAAAATGCGCATGGTGATGATCGGCCTGTTCTGGGCGAGCGGCGCGCTGGCGGCAGCCGGCCTGCCCGACAACCTGACCCCGGTGGGGGCCGAGCGTGCTGCCAGCCCCGACGGGCGCATCCCGGCCTGGCAAGGTGGGTTGAGTACGGCCCAGCAACGCCTGGGCGACAACGGCACGCCGCTGGACCCGTTTGCCGATGAGCAGCCCCTGTACCGGATCACGGCCGCCAACTACCGGCAGTACCGAGGTCAGCTTACCGACGGCCAGGTGGCCTTGCTCAAGCGCTTCCCGGCCAGCCTGAGCTTGCCGGTGTATCCCACCCACCGCAGTGTTGCGGTACCCGACGCGGTCGCGGCATCGGCCGCCCGCAACGCCGAGCAGGCGCAGCTGGATGACCAGGGCAACGGTGTGCGCGGTTTCACGGGTGTCATCGCCTTTCCACAGCCAACCAACGGCCTGGAGGTGATCTGGAACCACCTGACCCGGCATCGCAACATCAGCTACAGCCTGAGCTCCGACAGCGTCACACCGCTGAAGAATGGCCGCTTCGTACTGATGAGTGCGCGTCAGGAAGTGGCCCGGCCCGAAGGTTTGGCCAACCTGGGGGCGGGCAATGTACTTTATTATTTCACCTACCGCATGACGGCGCCCTCGCGGCTTGCCGGTGATGCGATGGTGGTGCATGAGACACTGGACCAGGTCGCCGAACCGCGCTTGTCCTGGGTGTACAGTGCCAGCCAGCGGCGGGTACGGCGTGCGCCGAACATCGCCTATGACACCACCGGGCCGGGCACCGCCGGCCTGCGTACCGCCGACAGTCGCGACATGTTCAATGGCGCACCCGACCGGTATGACTGGAAGCTGCTGGGCAAGCAGACGCTGCACGTGCCCTACAACAGTTACCGCCTGGCATCGCCCGAGCTGCGCTATGCGGACCTGATCAAGCCAGGCCACATCGACCCGACACCGACCCGCTACGAGCTGCACCGGGTATGGGTCGTGGAGGCGACGTTGAAGCCCGGGGCGCAGCATATCTATGCCAAGCGCCGGTTCTACCTGGATGAAGACACCTGGGCCATTCTCGAAACAGATAGCTACGACGCACGGGGCGAGTTGTGGCGAACCTCCCAGGCCCATGGTTTCTTTCACCCCGGCGGCCAGGTGGCGGTCAACGCCATGGAGATCACCTACGACCTCAAGAGCGGCCGCTACCATGCATCGGGGTTGATCAACGAACAGCGTCGGCCGTTTGCCTTCAATGTGCGCACCAGCCTTTCGTACTTCTCGCCCGGCGCCCTGCGCAGCTTTGGTGTGCGCTGATGGGCGTACCTGAACCACGGCCTGTCTGGTCGCAGCGGCTGTTGGGCCAGGGTGAAGCGCCTGATCCGCGCTTCACCCTGGCCAACGAGCGTACCTTCCTGGCCTGGATCCGCACCGCGCTGGCGCTGCTGGGTGGCGCGATCGCCATTGAAACCTTCGCCGGTCACGTCCTCGAGGCACACCTGCGGCTGTGGTTGGTCGCTGGCCTGATGCTGCTTAGCGCATCGCTGAGCGCTGGCGCCTGCCTGCGCTGGCTGCGGGTAGAGCGGGCATTGCATCAACGACGCCCGTTGCCATTGCCGGCACTGGTGCCGTTGTTGGCGCTGGGTTGTCTGGTCGCCGTACTGCTGGCAGGTCTCGTCCTGTGGCCACGCTGGCATGGGTGATCCGGGCCTGCAGGCAGAACGCACCGAGCTGGCCTGGCGGCGCACTGTGCTGGCGCTGGTGGCAGTGGCGGCATTGGCCTGTCGTCAAGGCGATGTGTACGTGCTGGCATTGGCGGGCGTGGCCGCGCTGGCGCTGCTGACCCGCCAGCGGCGGCGTTACGAGCGGGGCCTGGCGATGTTGCAGGCCGAACGCGGTCAGCCTGCGCCGTGGGTAGTGCTGGCATTGGGCAGCGTGGTGTGGCTGATGGCACTGGCAGGCTTGTGCCGGTTGGCGAAGGGCGGCTGAGCACAGTGCCGGCGCCGCCCGCTGCCGTTCAGGGCGTGACGATATTGAAGCGCGAATCAGCCTCTTCCAGCCCCCCCATGAATTGCAGGAATTTCACCCGTTCGCCTTTGATGTCGATAGCCCCTGCTGTGGCTTCCTTGAGAAAGCCTGTCTGTTTGAGGGCAATGCGGTCCAGCGTCTGTTTGCGCATGGTGACCTCTACATCGGCCTTGGCGTGGCGCGCCAGGTCGCGGTGGGTGAGGACGCCGTTGCGCAGGGTCAGGGCGTAGTCTTCGTCCAGGTCGGAAAACCGCCAGTTGATGGTCAGGTCGCTATCGGCAGCCTGGTAGGCATTTACCCGCACGCCCAGGTAGTCGAAAAACAGGCTGGGTGTCAGGGCCCGCACCATGTCATCGGCGTTGCCGCCGCTACCCGCACCGGCGGCAACGCCTGAGCGCAATTCCTGCGCGCCACTGAGGTAGGCATTGCGCCAGGTGGCGTTCTCACTCTGGTAACCCAGTTGCTCCAGCGCGTCGGCCTGCAGTTCGCGGGCCTCGGTGTTGTCCGGCTCGGCGAATACCAGATGGTTGACCAATTGCGCCACCCAGCGATAGTCGCCCTCGGCGAAGGCCTGGCGGGCCTGGGTCAGCACCTGATCGGCACCCCCCATGGCCGCCACGTAACGCTTGCCGGCCGCTTGCGGTGGCAATGGGTCGAGGTTGGCCGGGTTGCCGTCGTAGAACCCCATGTAGCGTTGATAGACGGCCCTGACGTTATGGCTGAGCGAACCGTAGTAGTCGCGGCTGTACCATTTGCTTGCCAGGCGCGGTGGCAGGCTGGCCAGGGTCTGGGCAATTTCCATGGGTGTCTGGCCCTGATTGATCAGGCGCAAGGTCTGGCTGTCGAGGAAGGCGTACATATCGCGCTGGTCAGCCAGGTAGTCGCGGATGGCCACTTTGCCCCAAGTGGGCCAGTGATGCTGGGCGAACGCCACCTCGGCCTGGTCGCCGTAGCGCACCAGCGACTGGTCCAGGTAATGGGCCCACACTTTCGGATCGCGCACCAGGGCCCCGCGCAGCGTCAGTACGTTGTGCTGCACGTGGGTGGCGTTCTCGGCCATGCACAGTGCCTTGAACGCCGGGAAATAGATGTTCATTTCCGCCGGCGCCTCGGTGCCCGGGGTCAGCTGGAACTCCACCTCCACGCCGCTCAGGGTCATGCGTTGCAGCGGTTGGCTGATTTCAAGCGTCGGCGCGATGAGGCTGACGGTGGCATTGGCCGGCACGCCCTTGCCCAGCCCGGCATCCACCTGGCCTCGCGGCCCGCGAGGCAGAGGGGCGCCGTACATGTACTGGGCGCGGCGCTTCATGGCCGGACCGGCCAGTACGTTTTCACCGATGGCATGTTCGAAGAAGCCTTCGGGCGCGATGACCTGGACGTTGCCAGCCTTGACGTCCGCCTCGTTGATCACCCCGCGCACCCCGCCGAAATGGTCGACGTGCGGGTGGGTGTAGATCACCGTGGTCACCGGCTTGCGCGGCCGGTGCTTGAAGTACAGTTCGAGGCCCGCCTTGGCGGTCTCCACGGCAAGCAGCGGGTCGATCACAATCAGCCCGTCCTGCCCCTCGACGATGGTCATGTTGGCCAGGTCCAGGCCGCGAAGCTGGTAGATGCCCTCGGTGACCTTGAACAGCCCGGCGATGTTGTTCAACTGAGCGAGGCGCCACAAGCTCGGGTTTACCGTGGCAGGGGACTGCGCCGGTTCCAGAAAAGCATACTGGGCCAGGTTCCACACGGTCTTGCCATCGGCCGTCGCGACTGGCCCGTCGTACCGCTCGACCAGCCCACGCCGGGCTGTTTCGTAGTCGACGCGATCCTCGAAGGGTAACCGTTGCAGCCACTGCTGGTTGCTGGCCAGGGTGGCCGGCGTGGCATCCTTGGCCGCTGTTGCGGCCAGGCTCGGAAGGGGGGCCAGCAGGGCAAGCGCCAGCATCGACAGTGAAAAACGCATGGGATGTCCTTGTTGTTCTTGGGGCAGAACACTCTAGGGGAGGGGCTTGCACACCAGCCAATACCAGAGCGGCATGGCGGCTATCGCGTTTCCTGATGGCTCAGGCGGGGGGCAGCGTGAGGATCTGTTCGACCAGCCAGGCCAGGGCGGGGTCGTGCTGACGGTGGCTCAGGTGTACCAGTTCCAGTTCGAAAGGCTCCAGGGCAAAAGGCAGTTCGTGCACCGCCAAGGGCAGCAGGTGCGCAAACTGCTGGGCCAGTTGCCGCGGCAGCACCACACACATGTCGGTGGCTGCGGCCAGATGTGCGGCCTGCAGGTAGTTGGGCGTGGTATAGGCGATTTGCCGGGTCAGGCCTTGCTCGGCCAGCCACTGGTCGACCATGCCCCGGGTCTGGCCGCCGTGCACCCAGATGTGCCGCAAGCCCAGGAATGCGTCGAGGTCCAGTGCCTGGCCCGGCGCCAGGTGCGGGTGCTGCTGGCGCAGCGCGATCTGCAGGGTTTCACGGCGCCAGGGGTGGCGGGTGAAGCGCGCCGGCACCTCGTCGAAACGGCCCAGTACCAGGTCGAGGTCGCCCCGGTCCAGCGCCTCGGCCGGCAGGTTGGGGGCCAGGTGCACCACGTCGATGCGCACGTTGGGGGCCAGTAGTTCCAGCCGCGCCAGGAGTGGCGGCATGCACAGCTGTTCGACGAAATCGGTGAGGGCGATGCGCAACTGGCGATGGCTGCGCTGTGGCTCGAAGCCATCGCCGGTGCCCAGCGTCTGCTCGATCTGCTGTAACGCCGCACGTATCGGCCCCTCCAGTGCCAAGGCCCGTGGCGTCGGGCGCATGCGCCGGCCCACGCGGACCAGCAGCGGGTCGCCCAGCTGGTCACGCAGGCGCGCCAGGGCATTGCTCACGGTCGGCTGTGTCAGGGCCAGACGCTCGGCTGCGCGGGATACGTTCTGTTCACGCAGCAACATGTCGAAGACGCGCAGCAGGTTCAGGTCGAAGTTCGAAATATTCATGCCGAAAATATATGGCATACGAAATGGAAATTTCAAAAATACCTTCGGCCTGCTTAGGGTGATCACAGTCCTCATACCTACAAGAAAGCAGGAGCGTTGCGCGTGAATACTCCCTTCCCGATCAATCAGGTGGCTGTGATAGGTGCAGGCACCATGGGCCGCGGCATCGTCATCAGCCTGGCCAACGCCGGGCTGTCGGTGCTGTGGCTGGACTGCAACGCGGCAGCGCTCGAAGCCGGGCTGGGCATGGTCAGCCAAGCCTGGGCCCAGCAGGTGGACAAGCAGCGCATCACCCAGGCCCAGGCCGACGCCTGCCTGGCGCGTGTGCAGGTCGTGGACGGCTATCCGGCATTGGCGGAGGCCGACCTGGTGATTGAAGCGGTGTATGAAAACCTGGCGCTCAAGCAGGAAATCTTCCGTGCACTGGATGCACACCTCAAGCCACGTGCAATCCTGGCCAGCAACACCTCGGCACTGGACATCGACGCGATTGCCGCCGTCACCCAGCGGCCGTCCCAGGTCCTGGGGCTGCATTTCTTCAGCCCTGCGCATGTCATGAAGCTGCTCGAAATCGTGCGTGGGACACACACCGATCAGAAAGTGCTCGACGCTGCACGCGCGCTGGGCGAGCGCATGGGCAAGGTGGCGATAGTGGCAGGCAACTGCCCTGGGTTCATTGGCAATCGCATGTTGCGCAGCTATGTGGGCGAAGCGCGCAAGTTGCTGCTTGAAGGGGCGTTGCCACATCAGGTGGATGCGGTGCTGCAGCAGTTCGGCTTCGCCATGGGGCCGTTCCGCATGTACGACGTGGTGGGCATCGACCTGGAGTGGCGCGCCCGGCAGTTGGCCGGGCAAGGCATGCACGACCCGCTGGTGCAGGTCGATAACGCGCTGTGCGAGCTCGGTCGTCTCGGGCAGAAGACCGGGCAAGGCTATTACCGCTATGCGCCCGGCAGCCGACAGGCCGAGCATGACCCGCAGGTCGACGCCCTGGTGCTGCAGGTATCCCAGAAACTTGGCTACCGACGCCGGGGCATCAGTGCCGAGGAAATCCTCGAGCGCTGCCTGCTGGCACTGGTCAACGAAGGGGCGAAGGTTCTCCAGGAAGGTATCGCCGCCAGCAGCGGCGACATCGACCAGGTCTGGCTCCACGGCTATGGCTTCCCGGCTGCCACTGGCGGGCCCATGCGCTGGGCCGACGAGCAGGGGGCGCCGTTCATCCTGGCCCGGCTGGAATACCTGCAGGGCGTGCTTGGCGAGCATTGGCGCCCGGCAGGGCTGCTCTACTCACTTGTGGCCGGTGGCAAGCGTTTCGAACCGCGTGGGGAGGTTCAGGCATGAACTACCAGGCGCCCCTTCGCGACATGCGTTTCGTGCTGCATGAACTGTTCGACCTGAGCGGACATTGCCAGCAACTAGGTATCGAACTGGACCGCGACACCCTCGACGGCATCCTTGAGGAGGCCGCACGTTTCACTGGCCAAATCATCGCCCCGCTCAATCGCAACAGTGACGAACAGGGCTGCCAGTGGGTGGGCGGCGAGGTCACCACCCCGGACGGCATGCGGGACGCCTATCGGCAATACGTCGAGCATGGCTGGGCCAGTATGACCGGGCCGCAGGCCTATGGTGGCCAGGGATTGCCGCAGATGGCATCGGCCAGCTTCCATGAAATGCTGATGGCGGCGTCGTTGTCGTTCCGCATCTACTCCGGCCTGACCGAGGGCGCGGTCCTGGCGTTGCATCGCCATGGCAGCGAAGCACTCAAGCAGGCCTACCTGAGCCGGATGGTCAGTGGCGAGTGGGCCGGCACCATGTGCCTGACCGAGCCGCAGGCCGGCACCGACCTGGCGTTGCTGCGTACCCGCGCCCAGCCGGAAGCGGACGGCAGCTACCGCATTACCGGCAGCAAGATATTCATCAGTGGTGGCGAGCACGACCTGACCGACAACATCGTTCATCTGGTACTCGCGCGCCTGCCTGATGCGCCGGCCGGTGTCAGGGGCATCAGCCTGTTCCTGGTGCCCAAGCTGCTGCCCGGTGGCGAGCGCAACGCGCTGGGCTGCGGGGCGCTGGAACACAAGATGGGCATCAAGGGTGCCTCGACCTGCGTGATGAATTTCGACGGTGCCCAAGGCTGGCTGGTGGGGGAGGCCAACCAGGGCCTGGCCTGCATGTTCACCATGATGAACGATGCCCGCTTCCAGGTCGGCCTGCAGGGGCTTGGTATTGCCGAGGCCGCTTTTCAGGGGGGGCTGGCCTATGCCCGGGAGCGTCTGCAGTCGCGCTCGCTTGCCGGGCCGGTGGCTGCGGAAAAGCCTGCCGATCCGATTATCGTCCATCCAGACGTGCGGCGCATGCTGCTGACCCAGAAGACCCTTACCGAGGGTTGTCGCATGCTGGGCATCTACACCGCTCGGCAACTGGACCTGGAGCACGCTGCGAAAAGTGCACCGGCGCGCCAGGCGGCAGCCCGGCGGGCGGCGTTGCTGATCCCTATCGTCAAGGCGTTCTTCACCGACGTCGGTCAGGAGGTCGCCAGCCTTGGGGTGCAGGTGTATGGCGGCCACGGCTACATCCGCGAGTGGGGCATGGAGCAGTTGATGCGCGATAGCCGCATCACCCAGCTTTATGAAGGCACCAACGGCATACAGGCCCTCGACCTGATACGCCGCAAGGTCCTGGGGGACGGCGGGGCCGAGCTCAATCTGCTGATCGACGAAATGGCGCTGCACGTCAGGGCTGCCAATGCGCTCGGCGGCCTGCAGGCCATGGCGACCGCCGTGGGGCAACGTTTGGAGGAGTGGCGCGCCTTGTCCGGCCATGTGGTCGAGGCCTGTCAACGCGACCCTCAGGAGTCAGGGGCAGTGTCGGTTGATTTTCTTGCCTACTCGGCCTACGTGCTGTTGGCGGCGATGTGGTTGCAAGCGGCTGTGCATGCGCAAGCAACGCTTGCCGCCGGCAGCGCGGAAACGGCCTTCTACAGGGCCAAGCTTCATGCCGCGACGTTCTACTGGCGGCGGCTCCTGCCCCGCGCCACCGCTCATCGCGAGGCCCTGCTGGGTGGCGCAGATTGCCTGATGGCGCTACCAGAGAGCGATTTCGCGTTCTAGCGCACGGCAAACCACACGAACAAGGAGAGTGCGATGCAGCCTTTCAGCTTTGCCACCACTGCGCAGATCCTCTGCGAACCCGGCGCGGTGCAGCGCCTTGCAGGCCTGTGCCGTGAGCGCGGTGCCAAGCGTGTATTGATCGTCAGTGACCCGGGTATCGCCCGCCTAGGCATGCTCGATGACCTGCTGCCGGGGTTCACGGCAACCAAGGTCGGCGTGGCGATCTTCAGTGAGGTTACGGCCGACCCCAGCGAGGCATGCGTGCTGGCGGCCGTCCAGCGCGCCCGGCATATCGGTGCCGACCTGGTGGTGGGGTTCGGCGGCGGCAGCTCGATGGATGTGGCCAAGCTGGTTGCGCTGCTGGCCCACCGCGACTGTTCGCAGCCCATCGCCGAGCTGTACGGCATCGACAAGGCCAAGGGCCGCCGGCTGCCGTTGATCCAGGTGCCCACCACGGCAGGTACCGGTTCGGAGGTGACGCCGATCGCCATCGTCACCACCGGTGCCACCACCAAGATGGGCATTGTTTCGCCGCTGCTGTTGCCAGACCTGGCAGTGCTCGACGCCGTCTGCACCCTCGGCCTGCCAGCGGCGGTGACTGCTGCTACCGGTATCGACGCCATGGTGCATGCCATCGAAGCCTATACCAGCCGCCTCAAGCGTAACCCGCTGTCCAGCCTGCTGGCCCGTGAGGCGCTGCGACTGCTGGCGGATAACCTTGACCAGGCTGTGCACAACGGCGGCAACCTGCAGGCCCGCCAGGCCATGCTGCTGGGGGCTTGCCTGGCCGGCCAGGCCTTTGCCAATGCACCGGTGGCGGCGGTGCATGCCCTGGCCTATCCGCTGGGTGGGCACTTTCATGTTCCCCATGGCCTGGCCAACGCGCTGGTGTTGCCGCATGTGCTGCGCTTCAACCTGCCGGTGGCGGCAGTGGACTACGCCGAACTGGCCGTGCCGCTGCTGGGGGCCCGTTTGCAGCCCGGCGATCAACGCCAGCAGGCAGAACAATTCGTGGCCGAGCTGGCCGCGCTGAGCAGCCGCTGCGGGTTACCGGACCGCCTGCGCGACGCCGATATACCACGTCATCGGCTTGGCCAGCTGGCCGAAGACGCGATGCAACAGCAACGCCTTTTGGTCAATAACCCGCGTGAAGTCACCCAGACCGATGCGCTGGCCATCTATGAGGCAGCCTACTGATGAGCCACCTCCGGCAACGTGAACACTATCGGCACTTCACGCCCATCACCACCCGGTGGCACGACAACGATGTCTATGGCCACGTGAACAATGTGGTTTATTACAGCTTTTTCGACAGCGCCGTGAACCGCCTGCTGGTGCGGCAGGGCGGGTTGGATATCGACCAGGGGAGGGTGATCGCGCTGGTGGTCAGCTCCGCCTGCGACTACCAGGCGCCGGTGGCCTTCCCGCATGACGTCGAAGTGGGCCTTGCGGTGAGCCGGTTGGGCAACACCTCGGTGCACTATCAGTTGGCCGTGTTCCTTGCCGGTCAGCCATTGGCCTGCGCCACCGGCCGCTTCGTCCATGTATTCGTCGACCGCGAAGGGCGGCGTCCGGTGCCGGTGCCGGACTGCCTGCGGCACGTGTTGAGCGAACTGCAGCCCCTATCCCCTGAGGAACAGCCATCATGAAAGACGCCGTGATCGTCGCCACTGCTCGCACCCCTATCGGCAAAGCCATGCGTGGCGCCTTCAACGACCTGAAAACCCCCAGCATGACGGCTGTCGCTATCCGCGCCGCAGTAGAACGTGCCGGCATCGAACCGGCACAGGTCGATGACCTAGTGCTGGGGACTGCCATGCAGAGCGGCACTGCCGCGATCAACCCGGGGCGGCTGTCGGCGCTGGCCGCCGGCCTGCCCCAATCGGTCAGCGGTCAGACCGTCGACCGCCAGTGCGCTTCAGGCCTGATGGCCATTGCCACGGCGGCGAAGCAGATCATGGTTGATGGCATGCAGGTGACCATTGGCGCAGGCCAGGAGCAGATCAGCCTGGTGCAGCAGGTGCACAACCAGCTGGCCAGTGAGGCTTACGACCCCGCGGTGCTGCGCATGAGCGAGCACGCCTACATGCCGATGTTGCAAACGGCCGAACGGGTGGCCCGGCGTTATGGCATAAGCCGCGAAGCGCAGGATGTCTACGCCCTGCAGTCTCAGCAGCGCACGGCGGCGGCGCAGGCGGCAGGGCTGTTTGCCGCTGAAATCGTGCCGGTCATCGCACGCAAGAAGGTGGTGGACAAGCTGACAGGTGTTGTCAGCCATGAAGAGGTGCGCCTGACCCAGGACGAAGGGAACCGGCCGGCGACGACCCTGGCCGATCTGCAGGGGCTCAAGCCCGTGGTCGAAGGCGGTTGTGTCACGGCCGGCAATGCCAGTCAGTTGTCCGATGGCGCCAGTGCCTGCGTGCTGATGGAGGGCGCGCTGGCGGCGCACTCGGGCACTGCAGCCCTGGGGCTTTACCGCGGTATCGCCGTGGCTGGCCTTGCCCCCGAGGAAATGGGCATCGGCCCGGTATTGGCAGTGCCCAAGCTACTGCGCCAGCAGGGCCTGACGGTAGACGATATCGGGCTATGGGAGCTGAACGAGGCGTTCGCCTGCCAGGTGCTGTATTGCGCCCAGCGGTTGCAGATCGACCCGGCGAAACTGAACGTCAATGGCGGCGCCATTGCTATCGGCCACCCCTACGGCATGAGCGGCGCGCGGATGGTCGGCCATGCCTTGCTGGAGGGCAAGCGACGTAAGGTGAAGTACGTGGTCGTGACGATGTGCGTGGGCGGCGGCATGGGCGCAGCGGGCTTGTTCGAGGTGCTTTAGGCCGGTACCCAGGGCCAGCCCATGGCGGTGACCGGGACGCAGGCGCAACCCGCGCCCACAGTGTCCCGGCCAGGGCTGGTTATGAGCCTACAGCAACCGCGTGGCGCAAAGCCGGCTGTGGCAATTGGCGGAAACCTTCACTGATGGCAGCGATCAGTTCCGCGTCCTTGACGGGGCACAACCCGGGGAACGGTTTGTTGGCATGGGTGAGCACGGCTTCGACGCTTTCCTGGTTATCCAGGTAAACCTGCCTGATTGCCTGGCTTTCCAGGTCTTTGCTGTCGCTGCAGTTCAGGGCGTGGTGAATGGCGAGCCCGGCGCCAAACGCCAGGGCTGGGGTTGCAATACCGTGCTTGCGGGCAAGGTCGATGCTGCTGAGGATGCGTTCGTTGCGTTGCAGCTTGCGCAAGGGGTCGCGGCCTACCCGGGCACACGGGTCTTTGAACGAGGTTTTGCAGCGCTCGAGGAATGCCTCGGCAAAGCGGCTGACCACCTCGGCCATCTGTGGGTATTCGGCCACCAGTGCAGGCGCGACCTCCTGGCGAATCAGGCGCTCGGCCAGTTCACTCACTCGCGTATCGCCCATGCCCTGGCCGACCCAGGCATGGCCCAGCAGGCTGGCGTACCAGGCCACGATGGCGTGCGGGCCGTTCCACAGGCGGTTCTTGATGATCTGGATCTGGGCAATGTCTGGGACTGTCTTCACCTGGCGCAGGCGTTCGAGAAGATCGCTGCCGCGCTCGGCGTAAAGCGGCATGTCGGCTTCGCTGTTGAACAGCACCAGATGCAGCTGGCTCATGGCGCTGCTGGGCTGTGCAAAGGGCCTGAAGTGGCCGATCAGCCTTTCGTACTCTGGTAGCGGCGCCGAGGGCTTGCGGGTGCTTGCAGGCTCGTCTTCCAGGCTGTTCTGGAACATCTGCGACTTGATGCGCAGTTGCCGTACCAGCGCGTCGTTGCCCAGTTTGGACACGATACGGCTGACCACCGTTTCGGCGAAATGGGTCTTCTGCAAAACCTGCTCGCTGATCGCAGGCGGGCACAGCAATGCCAACTCGGCTTGCACATGACGCCGCACGAACGCCGCACCGCCAACCTTGTTCAGCACGATCAACAGGGTCAGCTCGCGGCCTCGGCGCTCGAAGCGTTGCAGCAGGCCTTGGGCGATCACCCTGGCCTGGCTTCTGATGGCCTGCTCGGGCAGGCTCAGGCCAATGATTTCGGCAGTGGTGTACATGCCGATGACGGCGTCGTCATCGTCCATGTCGATCATGCGCACGTTGTCGATGGTCTGGTCGAATGACGTGGCACCGTAGCGCACGCTGTAGCGGCCGAAGGCGCTGACGCTTTCGCGCAGCATGCGTGAGCGGGTTGCGGCAATGATTTCACGCGGTCGGGTGTAGCCGTCCCAATGGGAAAATACCTGTGTCAGGTAACCGCCGCCGATGGCGCCGAAACCATGAATGCCCACGCTGAACTGGTTCATCGAGGCCGGAAACGGCTCGCTCAATGCAGGCATGCCCAGGTCGGGTACGCACTCGCTCAGGTCGGCGAGAAATTCATGCATGCTGCGGTAGGCTTTTAGCGCGCCCGCCTTGATTTCCGGCGCAGGCGGCTTGATGTCCTCGATCAGGATCGCCTGCCCTTCAGCACGCATCGCCGACAGCATGCCGTTTTCCGAGTCCTCGACCATGAAGCACTGGCCTGGCTCGCAATTGAGCGCGCGGGCGGCTTTCAGGAAAATCTCGGGGTGGGGTTTGCCTTGGCTGACTTCATCGCCACAAACGGTGATGTCGAAGTACTTCAGCACGTTGGCGTTGATCAGGTATTCCTCGGCAATGGCACGGCGGCTGGAAGTGGCCACCGCCATGGTCAGGCCTGATTTGCGCAAGCGCTCCAGCACCTCCAGCAGGCCGGCCTTGATTGGTACGCCGTGATTGCGCACGTACTCCAGTTCAAGTTCATCCGCGCGTTGGCGGATTTCGGCGTACGGGAAGTCGTCGCCGTTATGCGCCTTGGCAAGGGCCTCGGCCTTCTTTGCGCTCAGGCCCAGCGAGCCAATCAGGGTCTGCTCGCTCAGCGCTTTGCCGAAGATTTCCAGAGAAGCTTGCTTGAGTGTCTTGAAGCGCAGGCGCTCGGTGTCGAAGAGGGTGCCATCCATATCGAAGATGGCGCTGAAAATGTGTTTACCGTGAAAGAAAAGCATTGGCTGTTGCCCCTTGTCGTTGCGTCAGGCACTCCGCCTGCAACAGGCGAGTACGGTGTGTGAGCTGCCGAGGAGGCAGTCAGGTCGGAGGCACACGTTCGACAGCGGGACGCTCAGGGGTGACACAGAGGTAAGGCGGAGCGGAGCGGGGGGTGCAGAGAAGGTTGGCAACCTTCGAGGCGAGGCGGGTGGCGCGTTTGGCCTTGAGTTCACGCCCACTGGCTGCGGTCGGTTTCGCAGGCAGTGGGCGCAAATAGCGATGGATACGTGTGATTCCAAGCATGAGGTGCTTTGCTTCCTTTTCGTCATGGGTGATCCCTTTTTCAGCCTTGCACGTATGCGCCGTGACATGCAAGGCTTGGCCTCCCGCGCGAATTGCGCAACAAGGTGAACCCCAATGACCCAAGCTACCGACCAGGCCTTTTACGATCGTGCCGATGCGCACATCGAACTGGCGAACCAGCAGATCGAAAAGTTCGAAGACCTGGGCAAGGTAAGCGCCTCGCTGACCTTCGGTGCAGCGCGCTTCAGTGCCTGGATGAGCGCCCGCAGCTTCAAGAGCGGCGCGGAACTGGGTGCGGCACGGGAAGAGATTCTGAAGTACTTCTGCGACCAGTACCGGATGATGCTCGAGGACAACCTCGATGAGCATATCGAGCATTTTGACCGGTACATGCTGGGCAAGGACGACTAAGCCAGGCGCGCCGCTCCCTCAGCGATTTGGCCATTTCTGCAGCAGGATCGAAACGAATTTTTCCGCAGCCGGCGACAACGATGCGCCGCGCCGGTACACCAGCCCTAGCGTGCGGGTGACTTGCGGCTCGATCAACGGCACGCTCACCAGCGTGGGGTGGTCGGCATTGGGCATGGCCAGGCTGGGCATGGCGGACACGCCCAGCCCGGCCTCGACCATGCCCAGCGACGTGGACAGGTGTTGCACTTCGTAGAACCACTTGGGCCGCAGGTTGAGCCCGGACAATGCATGGTCCAGCAGCATGCGGTTGCCACTCAGGCGGCCGACGCCGATCAGGCGGTAATCAGCCAGCTCTGTCCAGGTAACGGAGGCACGATTCGCCAGTGGGTGGTCACGCCGGCAGGCCAGTACAAAGTGCTCCTGCACCAGCGAGACAAACTCGATGTCCGGGTGCTGGCCACTCATCATGTTGATGCCGAAGTCGGCCTCGCCGCGCAGTACGGCTTCGAGCCCGTCGTTGGCGCTAAGGTCCAGCAGGCGAATGCGGATTTTCGGGTATTGCTCGTTGTAATCGCGGATCACCGACGGCAGGAAGTAGAACGCCGCGGTAGGAATGCAGGCGAGGGTAACCTGACCGGTCTGGCGCTCGGCCAGTTCGCGGATGCTGAGGATCGAGTCTTCAAAGTCATCCAGCAGGCGCCTGGCCTTGGGCAGAAAGTCGCGGCCCACGCTGGTCAGGCTGACCCGGCGAGTGGTGCGTTCCAGTAGCGAGGTGCCCAGGCCTTCCTCCAGTTTCTTGATCCGCCGGCTCAGGGCCGGCTGGGACAGGTGAAGCGCTTCGGCGGCCTCATGAAAGCTGCCAAGTTCGGCGATTTTCACGAAAGATCTGATGTCTTGCAGCTCATATTCCATAAAAAACCTTCGACTGGCCTGGTGCTTTATTGATGTTTAAATCGCAATAATAGCTACGATATTTGCATTGGATTGATTTATCCATCCCTGTCACTCTTTTGCCCACAGCATCAATGATGTCCATTGATCAACAAGAGTGCGAAATCATGCAACGAATTCCTTGCGTACTCATGCGCGGCGGTACCTCCAAAGGGCCGTTCTTCCACGCCTGGGACCTGCCTGCCAATGTGGTCGAGCGCGACGAGTTGCTGATCAACCTCATGGGCTCTGGCCATGAGCTGGAAATCGACGGCATCGGTGGCGGCAGCCCGCAGACCAGCAAGGTGGCGATCATCAGCCCGTCACTGCACGCCGACGCCGACGTCGACTACCTGTTCGTGCAGGTCATGGTCGCACAGCGCCGCGTCGATACCGCCCCCAACTGCGGCAACATGCTCTGTGCTGTTGGGCCATTCGCCATCGAACAGGGGTTGGTAAAAGGCCAGGAAGGCAAGACCTTGGTGCGCATTCGCAACCTGAACACTGGCACCTTCGTCAATTCGCTGGTCGAAACGCCCGGCGGGATCGTGCGCTACGAAGGCCGCACGGCGATCGATGGGGTACCGGGCACCGCCGCCCCGGTGCACCTGACCTTCCTCGACGCGGTCGGCAGCAAGACCGGCAAGCTGTTTCCCACGGGCAAGGCCCAGGACGTGATTGATGGCGTGCCGGTGACCTGCATCGACATGGCCATGCCGATGATGGTGGTGGAGGCCAGCCAGCTGGGGGTAAGCGGCTCGGAAACCCCGGCTCAGCTGGACGCCGACAGCGCGCTGCTCGAACGCCTGGAAGCGTTGCGGCTGAAGGCCGGAAAGGCCATGGGCCTGGGCGATGTCAGTGGCATGGTCATCCCCAAGCCAGTGCTGGTGTCCAAGCCTCGCTATGATGGCACGCTGCAGGTTCGCTATTTCATGCCGCACAACTGCCATCGTGCCTTGGCGATCACTGGCGCCGTGGGGCTGGCGACTGCCTGCGTCAGCCCTGGTACCGTGATTGCCGACCTGTTGGGCGAAGGTGCACAGCAACTGGCCGAGGTCCGCCTGGAGCACCCCAGTGGCGGCATCGATGTTGCGCTGACGCGCAGCGGAGCCGATGGCCAGACGATCCAGGCTTCGGTGGTGCGAACCGCCCGGCGGCTCTTCTCAGGTTTCGTCTACGCCCCTACATTCCGCAGGTTGGCCGGGTAGTTCCAGGCACCGATCCAGACCTGCACATTCGTAACAAGCGCATCCGCACAATTTCAACAATGGGTGATGCCTCATGAGACTCGCCAAATCGCTGTATTTCCAGATTCTCTGCGCCGTCCTGCTGGGCGTGGTGGTCGGCCACTTCTGGGCGCAACAGGCCGTGGCCCTCAAGCCGCTGGGTGATGCGTTCATCAAGCTGATCAAGATGATGATCGCGCCGGTGGTGTTCTGCACCATCGTCACCGGCATCGCCGGCATGACCGACAAGCGCTCCCTGGGCCGCTTGATGAGCAAGACCCTGCTGCTGTTCCTGGGCCTGACGGTGGTCAGCCTGGTAATCGGACTGGCGGCGGTCTATCTGTTCAAGCCAGGTGCCGGCATGAACATCGATCCTGCCACCCTGAGCACGGCGGGCCTGAGCCAGTACACCGCGTCGGCCGCCAAGTTGAGCGTGGTGGACTTCTTCATGCACATCATCCCGGACACCTTCGTAGGTGCCTTCAACAAGGGTGAGGTCTTGCCTGTACTGTTCATCGCCGTACTCAGCGGGTTCGCCCTTTCGTCGATGGGCGAGAAAGGCAAGCCGGTCCTGGACGTGCTGGAGTCGGCCTCGACCATGGTGTTCCGCATCTTCGGCTACCTGATGCGCTTTGCCCCGGTCGGCGCTTTTGGCGCACTGGCATTTACCGTGGGTCAGTACGGCATTACGTCCCTTGGCGCGCTGGCCAAGCTGGTGGGGACGTTGTACATCGCCTGCGCGTTCTTCGTGCTGGTGGTGCTCGGTGGCATCTGCCGTGCCCATGGCTTCAGCCTGTGGAAGCTGCTGCGCTATTTCCGCGAAGAGTTCCTTGTGGTGCTGGGGACTTCTTCAACCGAGCCGGTACTGCCGCGAATGCTCGAGAAACTCGAGAAGCTTGGGTGCAAGAAAGGCGTGGTTGGGCTGGTGCTGCCCACTGGTTACTCGTTCAACCTGGACGGTACTGCCATCTATCTGTCGTTGGCAGCCGTGTTCATCGCACAGGCCTGCAACATCGACCTGAGCCTGGGCCAGGTGGTCACCATGCTGGCGATCATGTTGCTGTCCTCCAAGGGCGCGGCAGGTGTCACCGGCAGCGGTTTCGTGGCCTTGGCCTCGACCCTCACCGTGATCCACGACATTCCCCTGGCCGGCCTGGCCCTGTTGATCGGGGTCGACCGCTTCATGTCGGAAGCCCGTGCGCTGACGAGTCTTGTCAGCAACGCAGTGGCTACGGTGGTGGTTTCGCTGTCGGAAAACGCCTGTGACCGGCAGACGCTGCACAGCCGCCTGGATGGCGAGCCGGTGGTCAGCCCCGTCGCTGAAACAGCCGACTGGGTCGCCGAACCGCGCCGCCACGGCTGAGCCCCGACACCCTCAAGCTTTTCACAGCCCCCCACCATGCGTTGCCGGGGGGTAGGGGGCCGTCTGCGCTGCAGGTGGCCACAGACAATAAAAACAAGAGAACAAACCATGCTCGCACTTCTGGGCCTGATCATGGTGGTGACCTTCACCTACCTGATCATGAGTAAACGCCTGTCCCCTATCGTCGCGCTTACCATCGTGCCGATTGTTTTCGCCGTTATTGGCGGTTTCGCGCCAGACCTGGGCAAGATGATGCTCGAAGGGCTGAAAATGGTCGCACCGTCTGCCGCGCTGCTGCTGTTCGCCATCCTGTTCTTCGGCCTGATGATCGACGCCGGCCTGTTCGACCCGTTGATCCGCAAGATTCTCAAGCGGGTGAATGGCGACCCGATCAAGATCGCCATCGGCACCGCCCTGCTATCGCTGCTGGTGGCGCTGGACGGTGACGGCACCACGACCTACATGATTACCTGCGCCGCCATGCTGCCGCTGTACAAGCGCATCGGCATGAACCCGATGATCCTGGCGACCGTATCGATGCTGTCATTGAGCATCATGAGCGGCATGAGCCCGTGGGGTGGTCCCGCCACCCGTGCCATTGCAGCGCTCGGCCTGGATGCGACCGAGTACTTCATTCCGATGTTGCCCACCGTCATCGGTGGGGCGGCATGGGTCGTGTTCACCGCCTACCTGCTGGGCCGTGCCGAGCGCCGGCGCATCGGCAACATTGCCCTGGAGTCTGGTGGCGGCAACTGCTACATCAAGGAAATCCTCGGCGACAACCCGCACAAGCGCCCGCGCCTTGCCTATGTGAACCTGGTGCTGGTGATCGCCGTGATGACCGCGCTGGTGCTGGGGCTGATGCACGCAGCCATCCTGTTCATGATCGGCTTCGTCGCGGCGCTGATGATCAACTACCCGCAGCTGGACTTGCAGAAAGAGCGCATCCTCGCCCATTCGGGCAACGCCATGACCGTGGTGCTGCTGGTGTTCGCCGCGGGCATCTTTGCCGGTATTTTCTCGGGTACCAAGATGGTCGATGCATTGGCCCAGACGCTGGTGGACTGGATTCCGGAAGCGTGGAGCCACTGGTTCCCGCTGGTGGTGGCGCTGACCAGCATGCCGCTGACCTTCGTGCTGTCCAACGACGCGTACTACTTCGGCGTTGTGCCGATCCTGGCCAATGCCGCGGCCGCGTACGGCATCGACCCGGTGGAAATTGCCCGCGCCTCGGTGCTGGGGCAGCCTGTGCACCTGATGAGCCCGCTGGTGGCCTCCACCTTGTTGCTGGTGGGCATGGTCGACCGGGATATCGGTGACTTCCAGAAGGCCACGGTGAAATGGGCCGTGCTCACCTCGCTGGTGATCACAGCGCTGGCGTTGCTCACGGGCGCCTTGTCCTTCTTCGTCTAAGCATTATCGGGCGCTGCCAGGCGCCCCGACTCACGCTCACTCCGAAAACAACAATAGAGTACCGATCATGTCCCGAGCTGTGTTCCGTGGGGCCACCTTAGGCCTGCTTTGCGGCTGGCTACCTGTTGCCGGCGCTTCCGGTTTTATCGATGACAGCAAGCTCAAGCTGCAGTTGCGCAACGTGTATTTCAACGAGAATTTCCGTGACGAGCAGGGTATGAGCGCCCGCGCTGCCGCCACGGCCAAAAGCGAACGGGTGGAATGGGCTCAAGGCTTTCTGCTCGACTACCAGTCAGGTTTCACCCACGGTAAGTTAGGTGTGGGGCTCGATGCACTGGGCCTGCTGGGCGTACGCCTTGATTCCGGCCGCGGGCGCAGCGGTACCGGGTTGTTGCCGGTGCACGACGATGGCCGTGCGGCGAATGAGTTCGCCAGTGCCGGGGTCACGGCCAAAGCCCGCCTGGGCAGCACCGTGGTCAAGCACGGCACCTTGCTGCCAAAGACACCGGTGCTGGTCTACAACGATGCGCGGGTGCTGCCACAGACCTATCAGGGCACTCAGCTGACCAGCACGGATATCGACGGGCTGACCCTGATGGCCGGGCACCTTGACCGCTTCAAGCAGCGTGACTCGTCCAACAGCACCGGCATTTATCTGGATGGCCATGGGGGCGGCAAGTCGGGTGACTTCACCTTTGCCGGTGCCGACTATGCCGTCAGCAAACAACTGCGCCTGAGTGTCTACCATGGCCAGCTAGAGCACTTCTATCGCCAGGATTTTGCCGGGCTGGTACATGACCTGCCGTTGGCCGGCGGAGTACTGACCACGGACCTGCGCTACTTCAAAAGCCGCGACAGCGGGGCGGCCTACGGCGGCGGTATCGACAACCACATGTTCAGTGGCCAGGTGGCGTATGCGCATTCCGGCCATACCCTGGGGGCCGGTTATCAGGTGCTCGATGGAGATGCCGGTTTGCCATACATCAGTGGTGCGACCGTTTATTCGTTCAGCAACGTCGGCATCGGCAAGTTCATCGAGGAGGAAGAGAAAACCTGGATGGCCAGCTACGCCTACAACTTCGCGGCCGCCGGCGTGCCGGGGCTGACCTTCATGACGCGCTACCTGAGTGGTGACAATGGCCGTTCAGGTGGCGAGGGCATCAAAGAATGGGAGCGTGACGCCGAGATTGCCTACGTGGTGCAGGGCGGGCCACTGAAAGGTCTGGGCGTGAAACTTCGCAACTATGTCTATCGTTCGGATTTCGCTCGCGGCCGCGACAGCAACCGCCTGTACCTTACCTACGATATCGCCATCTGGTGATGGCGCGGGCCGGATCGCACACCCGGCCCAGGCCCTGCTTGCGGTGCCCTGTTCAGCGGCGCAGGAGGCGAGAGACCACCAGTGTGGCGGCGGCTGTGATGGCCAGTGCGGCGAAGGGCTTTTCCTTGACGAACGAAGACACGGTGTCCAGGGTGTTACCGTAGGTCTTGGTCAACTGGCCTGCGGCCTGGCGCGCATCGCCTTCGGCCTCCAGCGCCGGGTCTTCGACCAGACGGCCTACGGCGCTTTGCGCCTTGCCTGTGAGGTTTTCAGCAACACCTTCGATCTGTTCACGTTTCATGATGGTTTTGTTCCTTCCTGTGAGCGACTGAGTGTTAACAGCACAGGGTTAGGGTGGTGGCGCGTCGCAATGGTTCCACCGCAAGCAAGCTCGAAGACAACCAGACGGCCTTAACGAGCATTGTGACCGTTACGAACAGGGTAAGCCTGCAGCCTGGCGGGCCTTCTTCTCGAGGATCCGCGCCCCGGTCCCTTCCTTGGCCAGCACATCCTCGGGGTTGCGCAGCGGGCAGTCTTCAAGCGACAGGCAACCGCAGCCAATGCAGTTGTCCAGGCTGTCGCGCAGTGCCTCCAGTGTGCGAATGCGGGCATTCAGGTCTTCGCGCCAGGCCGTGGACATCTCGCTCCATTGTGCTGCCGTGAGCTTGCTGTTGGGGGCATAACGGCTGAAGGCCTGTTTGATTTCCTCAAGCGGAATTCCCGTGCGCTGGGCTACCTTGATGATCGCCAGGGTACGCAGCACCAGCGAGGGATAGCGGCGCTGGTTGCCTGCCGTGCGGACGCTGGCGATCAGCCCCTTGGTTTCGTAGAAGTGCAGGGCAGACACCGCCACGCCGCTGCGCTTGGCCACTTCACCCACTGTGAGCATCCGCGTGTTATCTGCTGCCATACGTGTTAGACCTAAAGTTAAATTGAGCTTTTATAAGCCTGCCCGGTCGGCGCCGCAACCTTTTTCGGGGCATTGGGGTATTGCACGAAGGTATTCGCCTTTGCCCATTACCTTCCAGCCGTTGGGCACGCTACCCAAAGCCACGACGCACGGTTCTCACCTCATAGCCCAACCCTTCCAGGTAGGCTTTTACGAGCGCCATGCGCCAGGGCTCAGGCTGATAGTGGCCGGACCAGTCGTCGACAATAAACACCCCCTTCTCATAGGCGATATAACCCGCAGCGCTAACGTTATTGCTGGCGTTGAAATTCCACATTTCAGCGCCGCTGGCGTGAGTATTCAAGAGGGCGTCAGTAGAGGCACCGAAGACTACCAGGGTCGTTTCGTCTCCTTCATTTATGAGTGTGTATTTGTAAATGAGTGATGGGCTGATTTTTTTGGCGCTATTGTTGTCGTTGATAATATTGATGTCTACGATACCCTTGCTTATAAAGCTTTTGGCATCCTTGAGTTCGGTTTGAAGGTGTTTGGCTTGGTTGTTAGAAAGTAGGTGTCCCGTATTGGAAGGTTTGAATCGTTTGCTATAAGTCTTGCCTATCTTGATAGCGGTCTGAACTAATGTATTGATTGCGTTTTTTCCGCTAGGGTCTTGTGCGTTGACAGGGTCGTTCAGGCAGTAGGCATAGGCGTTGATGCCGCCTTTGAGGAAAGGGCTTTGGTTGTCTGGGCTGATGAATCGCATCAAGCGTGGGATGAATATTCGGTACCCGTTTCCGAGTGCGTAACCGTTCAGCGCAGAAATGTAAAATTCACCATTGAACCCCGCTGCTCCGGTCGGCTTCGCATTGGCGTTTCGAAACCCATAGGGTGTGTAGTTTACTGGCTGGCCTGTTGTTGGGTCCGTGGGTGTTCGTGCGGCGCCATGTTGGTCACGGGCCTGACTTTCCGAACGGGGTGCAATGGCCGGATCTTGTTTTTTACGGGGTGTCGAAATTTTATGCGTTGACATATCTCTGACTCCGTCAGATCTGGCACTTGGCATCAGTGATTACCCATTAGCCATTCGTGCTGTTTCGACGTCTTTTCGCTGCCAGGCCTGCAGGCTTCAAAGTAAGGTGAGCTCCTACAGTCCTGCCCGATCTTTCACTGCCAGGGATCAAGGCGGACATTCCGATGAAGTACCCAAGGCGCCGGCAAATTTTTTAGTGCGCGAGGGCGCAACCTACGCACAAGAGCAGGTTGGTGAGACTCAATCGTTCGCGGGATACGCTGCCTCCGATATTAGCTTTGTTGCCGAGCACGAACACGTTAGAGACGTGCTGCATAGCCTTTAGAAGGCTTATTCTCCCTCAAGCTCGTTACTGCTATACCGAGCGACTCAAGATGGGCTTGCGCGGGTTTCAACTGCTCAACCGAAGGCATATAGTGTCCGGAAGAGCTGTCTAAAGTATAACCGTTGCCGTCTTTCATGATGCTTCCTGCACTGACAACGTCACTCTTGGTTCCGGTTATCCATTGACCAAGATGGGCGATACTTGGATGGCTGGGTTCATCTGCGCTGTAACTGCCTATGAAGAAATTTTTAGCGCGTGTAAAGATAAATTTATGTTTGAATTGAGAATCATTAAGTCTGGATAAGCTGGCGGGGTTTTCGACCAGGGTGATGTGGGTTGTTTGATTTTTTATTGATTGGATTGCGAGCTTTACGTCCTCACTCAACTCATCGACATACCAGTTGCCAAGTGCTTTCCAGTGATTGGTGTTTTCTGTCCTCGATGAAAGATTTTTCTTAAATTTGACCGCTGCCAAGGCTACAGTGCCCGCCGTCTTGAATCGGGATTTTCCGCTAGGGTCTGTTGCATTGATTGGGTCGTTCAGGCAGTAGGCATAGCAATTTAGACCGCCACGATCAAAAGGGCTCAGTGTGTCTGCGCTTATGAATCGCATCAAACGGGGGCTATAGATTCGGTGTCCATTACCGAGGGCGTAGCATTCCCTTAGGATAGATAGAGGCTCGCCATTGTAGCCTAAGATTCCGATCGGCTGCTTTTCGGCGTTTCGATAGCCATAGGGCAAGTAGTTGTTTGGCACGCGTTTTGATATATGCCTGGAGTAAGTGTCTGTAGACATGGTCTTGAGGAACCCAAGCTGAAGGAGGTATGAGTGTGCCTCACAGACCACAAGTTCGACACTGATAAAATTGTCAGGTGATTCCGGTTTAACGATGTCGTGATTGCCTCGCACTACCACCTCAACGTCTATCAGCAGCCAGGGGGTGCCAGCAACATTCTGCTGCCATGCCTGTTGACCTCAAGTTAAGTTGAGCTCTTATAGTCCTGCCCGATCTTTCCTGCAACCGCTTTCCCTGTGATCGGAGCTGTGCATGAACAAACGGATGTTACTGGCCTGGGCTGGCGCTGTTGCCGGTGCGCTGGCCGCTGCCTATGCGCTGGTGGGAAACGGCTCGGCGCCACCCGCCGCGGCGGTGTGGCCGGCGACCAAGGTGGCGCTGGCCACGGCCGAGCAGGTGCAACTGGCGCGGCAGCGCTTTGCTTCGGGGGAGTTGGAGGCGGTCAACCAGGTGCAGGTGGCGGCCGAGATGGCAGGGCGTATTACCCGCATCGCCTTCGAGTCGGGGCAGACAGTAGCGGCCGGGCAGTTGCTGGTGCAGCTCAACGACGCACCCGAGCAGGCCCTGCGCGTGCAGTTGCAGGCCAGGTTGCGTAACGCTGACGTAGTGCTGCAGCGTAGCCGCAAACTGCGCGCGATGAATGCCGTGTCGCAAGAGCTGCTGGACAACGCCGCCACTGCCGTGGACGTGGCCCGCGGTGAGCTGCAGCATGTCGAGGCGCTGATCGCGCAGAAGGCCATTCGTGCACCGTTTGCCGGCAAGCTCGGCATCCGCCGTGTGCATCAGGGGCAGTACCTGGGCGCTGGCGAGACCATCGTCAGCCTGGCCGACATCAGCCAGTTGCATGTGAACTTCGCCTTGGGCGAGCAGGCCGCCCCCGAAGTGCACGCCGGGCAAGTGCTGGCACTGACGGTGGACGCGGTGCGTGGGCAAGACTTCCAGGCCCGGGTGGTGGCGGTCGACCCGGTGGTCAGCAAAGCGCGCCTTGTGCAGGTACAGGCGGCCTTGGCGAACCCGCAAGGGCAGTTGCAACCGGGTATGTACGCCGGCGTGCGGCTTGAAGCTGCGCAGCCGTCGACCGTGCTGGCCGTGCCGGAAACCGCGATCACCTACACCGCCTACGGGCAGACGGTATTTGTCGCGACCCAGGACCCGCAGCATGGCACCCGGGTTAACCGGGTGCAGGTAACCACCGGTGAGCGTTGGCAGGGGCGGGTGGAGATTACCTCCGGCCTGACACCCGGTGACCGGGTGGTGGTTTCCGGCCAACTGAAACTGAGTGATGGCATGCCGGTCGAGCCAGTGGCGCAGGACAGCCTGCAGGTCAGCCAGGGAGGGCGGCAGTCGTGAGGTTTACCGATGTCTTCGTGCGCCGCCCGGTGCTGGCGCTGGTGGTCAGCAGCCTGATCATCCTGATGGGGCTGTTTGCCATGGGCAAGTTGCCAATCCGCCAGTACCCGTTGCTGGAAAGCTCGACCATTACCATCAGCACCGAGTACCCCGGTGCCTCCGCCGAGTTGATGCAGGGTTTCGTGACGCAGCCGATCACCCAGGCGGTGTCGTCGGTCGAAGGCATCGACTACCTGTCCTCGTCGTCGCAGCAGGGGCGCAGCCTGATCACCTTGCGCATGGTGCTCAACCGTGACTCGACCCAGGCGCTGGCCGAAACCATGGCCAAGGTCAACCAGGTGCGCTATCGCCTGCCGGAAAAAGCCTACGACCCGGTGGTGGAGCTGTCGGCAGGCGACTCCACTGCCGTGGCCTATGTGGGGTTTGCCAGCGACAGCCTGTCGATACCGGAACTGAGCGATTACCTGTCGCGGGTGGTGGAACCGCAGTTCTCTGGTATCGACGGCGTGGCCAAGGTGCAGTCGTTCGGCGGGCAGCGCCTGGCCATGCGCCTGTGGCTGGACAGTGAGCAGATGGCCGGGCGCGGGGTGACGGCGGCGGACGTGGCGCAGGCGGTACGTGCCAACAACTACCAGGCAACGCCGGGCCAGGTGCGCGGGCAGTACGTGCTGGCCGATATCCAGGTGGACACCGACCTGACCCGGGTCGAAGACTTCCGCGAGCTGATCATCCGCAATGATGGCACCGACCTGGTGCGCCTGCGCGATATTGGCACTGTCGAGCTGAGTGCGGCGGCCACGCAGACCAGCGCCACCATGGACGGCGAACCGGCCGTGCACCTGGGGCTGTTCCCCACGCCCAGCGGCAACCCTCTGGTGATCGTCGAGGGAATTCGCCAACTGCTGCCACAGATCCAGCAGACCTTGCCGCCTGGCGTGAAAGTGGCGCTGGCCTATGAAACCGCACGCTTCATCGATGCGTCGATCCATGAAGTGCTGCGCACCTTGGTGGAGGCGATGCTGATCGTGGTGTTGGTGATCTGGCTGTGCCTGGGTTCGCTGCGCAGCGTGCTGATCGCGGTGGTGGCCATTCCGCTGTCGATGCTGGGGGCCGCGGGCCTGATGTTGATGTTCGGTTTCAGCCTCAACCTGCTGACCTTGCTGGCGATGGTGCTGGCCATCGGCCTGGTGGTGGACGATGCGATTGTGGTGGTGGAAAACGTGCACCGGCATATCGAGGAGGGCAAATCGCCGGTCGCGGCAGCATTGGCCGGGGCGCGGGAAATTGCCGGGCCGGTGATCGCCATGACCCTGACCCTGGCGGCGGTGTATGCGCCCATTGGCTTGATGGGCGGACTGACCGGCACGCTGTTCCGTGAGTTTGCCTTGACCCTGGCGGGGGCGGTAATCGTGTCCGGCATTGTGGCGCTGACCTTGTCGCCGGTGATGAGCTCGCTGTTGCTGCAATCCGGTCAGCAGCATGGCGCAATGGCCACTCTCGCCGATCGGTTGTTTGGTGCGCTGAGCGGGGCCTATGGACGGGTACTGGCCTACACACTGGCACACCGTTGGATCGGTGGCGGCGTGGCGTTGCTGGTGTGCCTGAGCCTGCCCTGGCTGTACCTGCTGCCGCAGCGCGAGCTGGCGCCACCCGAGGACCAGGCGGCGGTGCTGACCGCCATCAAGTCGCCGCAGCATGCCAGCCTCGAATACGCAGAACGCTTCGCGCTGAAGCTCGACCAGATAATGAAGTCCATTGCCGAAACCACCGACACCTGGATCATCAACGGCACCGACGGCCCGGCCACCAGTTTCGGTGGCATCAACCTCAGCGCCTGGCAGGCGCGCGAGCGTTCCGCCGCACAGGTGCAGGCGCAGTTGCAGCAGGCCGTTGCGGATATCGAGGGCAGCAGCATCTTCGCCTTCCAGGTCGCGTCGCTGCCGGGCTCCAGCGGTGGCCTGCCGGTGCAGATGGTGCTGCGCAGCGCCCAGGATTACCCCGAGCTGTTCCAGACCATGGAAGTGCTCAAGCAACGCGCCCGCGACAGCGGCCTGTTCGCCGTGGTGGACAGCGACCTTGACTACAACAACCCGGTGGTCAAGGTACGCGTGGACCGGGCCAAGGCGGCGAGCCTGGGCATCAGCATGCAGGCCATTGGTGAGTCGCTGGGCGTACTGGTGGGCGAGCAGTACCTCAACCGCTTCGCCCTGTTCGGGCGTTCTTATGACGTGATCCCGCAGAGTATCCAGGACCAACGCCTGACGCCTGCGGCGCTGAGCCGCCAGTATGTGCGCGCCGAGGATGGCAGCCTGGTGCCGCTGGCCACGTTGGTGCGCCTGGATATCGAAGTGGCACCCAACCGCCTGTTGCAGTTCGATCAGCAGAACGCCAGTACCCTGCAGGCGATCCCGGCCCCGGGTGTATCGATGGGCAACGCCGTGGCATTTCTGGAACAGCTCACCGCCGAGCTGCCACCGGGCTTCAGCCACGACTGGCAATCGGAATCGCGCCAGTATGTGCAGGAGGGCTTTGCCTTGATGTGGGCATTTCTCGCCGCCCTGGTGGTGATCTACCTGGTGCTGGCGGCGCAGTACGAAAGCCTGGTCGACCCCCTGATCATTCTGGTGACCGTGCCGCTGTCGATCTGCGGTGCGCTGCTGCCGCTGGCGCTGGGCTGGGCCACGCTGAACATCTACACGCAGATTGGCCTGGTGACGCTGATCGGCCTGATCAGCAAGCATGGCATCCTGATGGTGGCGTTCGCCAACGAGATTCAGGTGCGCGACAACCTCGATCGTGCCGCCGCCATTGTTCGTGCGGCGCAAATACGCTTGCGGCCAGTGCTGATGACCACGGCGGCGATGACTTTTGGCGTGCTGCCACTGCTGTTCGCCAGCGGCGCCGGCGCCAACAGCCGTTTCGGGTTGGGGGTGGTGATTGTGTGCGGGATGCTGGTGGGGACCTTGTTTACCTTGTTCGTGCTACCGACGATCTACGCCTGGCTGGCACGCGATCACCGGGTGAGCACGGCGCGGGCGAGGCAGTTGGTCGAAGCTGAAAGGCAACTGGGGGCGCTTTAGGGGCAACGGTCTGTTCATTGGCTGAAAGTTGCACCATCCCTGTACGAGCGGGTTCAGGCGGGGGAGCGGTCGCGGCGCATCTGGGTGACCAAGGTAAAGCGGTCATCCGGGTGCACGGTCTCGGAAACCGCCATCAAATCACCATTTTCCTCGCGGTAGTGGCGGATGATCTTCAGCCCCGGCGAGCCCGCCTCGGCCTTCAGCACCCGGGCCATTTCCGCTGTCAGCAACACCGCGCGTACCTGCTGGTCGACCACTGCGATTGCCCGGCCATAGTGCTGTTCGATCAAGCCGGCAATCAGCTGGTCAGGGTGCTCGCGGGCCAGCTCGATGACCGCGGTGTAGTCGCGCTGTGCATACACGTCGGTCCAGCACAGCGGCGCGCAATCGTGCTGCCGGTCGACGCGGATGCTCGACACGCAGAAGTAATGCTCCCCCGGCACCAGCCCCAGCCTCGCCGCCTCGCTCAGGTCGGCGACAAAGTGGCGCACGCCCTGGATTTCCCGCTGCTGGGTGTCCGCCAGGTGCGCCAGCTCAGCCACACTGGCCAACGATTGCGAATAGCCGCCGCGTGGGCTGCTGGCCTCCACCCGGGTGCCCACGCGCTTGCGCCGCGACACCAGCCCTTGGGTGAGCAACTGGTCGATAGCGGCACGCACCGTGTGCCGGCTCACATTGTAAAGGTCGCACAGCTCGAACTCGGTCGGCAGCAGACTGCCCACCGGGTAGCGGCCGCTGGCAATCGCTTGCATCAAGTCCTTTGCCACGGTGGAGTAGCGCGTTGGGTTCATACCTTTGCTCGGGCTCGCCAATTTCATCGGTTGACAGTGTAACAGCGGCCGAATGCCGAACGCTCCGGCCGCCCACAGAGGTCAATGCTGCTGCCTGGCCCGGAGCAGCAGCGCTGCCAGGGCACACCCGACCAATGCCAGGCACGCCAGGTAGAACGCATCACTGTAGGCCATCAGGTAAGCCTCTCGCCGAATGGTCGCCGCCAACGCTTCCAGCATTTGCTGCTGATGCGGCAGCCAGCTTTGCACCGTCTGGTTGATGCGCGCCTGCACGCTTGGCTCGAACAGCGTCACCTGCTCGTGAATGCGCTCACTGTGAAAGCGTTCACGGGTCGCCACCAGTTGCGTCAACCCGGCCGTGCCGATGGCGCCACCCAGGTTGCGCAACATCGAGAACACCGCCGAGGCTGAGCCGGCTTCACGCTTGTCCAGCCCGGCCACCGCCAGCACCGATAACGCAACCATGATGAAAGGCTGGCCAATACCACGCACCACCGTGGACGGGATGATCACGTTGTCGGCACTGTCGGCGCTCAGGCTGGCCCCCAGCCAGCAGCCCAGCGCCATGATCAAAAAGCCGCTGGCGACCATGAACTTGGCACTGGTCCAGCCCATCAGCCGGGGCATCAACGGCGCCAGCAGCAACTGCACCACGCCATAGGCGATCAGCGCTACGCCCACGTCGTGCGCGCTGAACCCCTGCAACTGCGAGAGGTAGTTGGGCACCAGGAACACCAGGCCGAACGTGGCAGCGCCAAAGATGAACATCGCCACGCTGGCAACGCCGAAGTTGTAGTGCCCCAGCAAGCGCAGATTGATGAACGCGCGCTGGCCGAACAGCTGGGTCACCACGAACACCACCAAGGCAATGGTGGCGACCACGCTCATGCCGACGATGAGCGGCGAGCCGAACCAGTCCAGCCGGCCGCCTTCTTCCAGCACGATCTGCAAGCCGCCCAGGCCGATCACCATGGCCGCGATACCCAGCCAATCACCTTTGCGTAACAGTTCGAGCTTCATCGGCTTGGCCTCGATCGACCAGGCGATGGCCAACAGCAGCGCAATGCCGGGGAAAAGTTGCAGATAGAAGATCCAGCGCCACGAATAGGCATCGGTCAGCCAGCCGCCAATCGACGGCCCGGCGGCCTGCGCCACGCTGTTGGCCAGGCTGAACAGCGCCATGCCCATGGCCATCTTGCTGGCCGGCAGTTCGGTGATGATCAGCTGGAACGACAGGGGAATCAGCACCGCGCCCGCAGCCCCCTGGATCACCCGGATTACGATCATCGCCTCCAGGTTGGGCGCCCATGAGCAGGCCACCGAGGCGATCAGAAAGATGAGCGAGCCGGTCCACATGACCCGGCGCAGCGAGAACACGTCCACCAACCAGGCCGTCAGCGGAATCATCACGATTTCCGCCACCAGGTAGGCGGTGGAGATCCATGAGCCTTCCTCGAAGCTGGCACCCAGCGAGCCGCGGATTTCCGGCAGTGCGGCGCTGGTGACATGCACGTTCATGCCCGCCATGAAGCAGCCGAACAGGCCGCCAAGCACCGCTACCCAGGCGCGCAGCGAGACCGTTTGCTCAGTGCGCATCGGCGACCTCTGCGGGGCGTGTGTCGACTGTACTGACCACCGACATGCCGGGCAGTACCTGCGGGCCATCCAGCGGTTTGTCGAGCAAAATGCGCACCGGGAAACGCTGGACGATTTTGGTGAAGTTGCCGGTGGCGTTGTCCGACGGCAGCAAGGCGAAGACATTGCCCGAGGCTGGCGAAAAACTGGCCACATGGCCATGCAGTGGCTGGCTGGCGAAGCTGTCGACCCGTATTTCTACCGGTTGCCCGGGGCGCATGCGGGCCAGTTGGGTTTCCTTGTAGTTGGCCACCACATAGGCTTGCTGCAGGGGCACCACAGCCAACAGCGGCTGGCCCGGCACCACGTACTGGCCGGTGCGCACGCGGCGCTGGCCGACCACGCCAGTGATCGGCGCGCGGATCACGGTGTCCTGTTCGTCCTGCTCGGCGAGCTGCTGGTGGGCCTGGGCGCTTGCCAGGGCCGCTGCCCGTTGTTGCAGTTCGGCCTCGGCCTGGGCTGACCGGGCCTTGGCCATGGCCAGTTGTGAGCGTTGCTGGCGCAGCGCGGCCTGGGCACCTTGCAGCGCGGCTTGTGCCTGGCTGGCATGGGCACTGGCGGTTTCCAGGCGCTGCACGGTCGCTGCGTCGTCACGCACCAGGCCACGGTAGCGTTGGACATCCAGTTCACTGCGACGCTGTTCGGCGGTGGCGCTGCGCACGACGGCCTCGGCCTGCAGGATGGCTTGCTGTTGCTGGTCGATGCGCTCGGTCGCTACCTGTTGGCTGGCCTGGGCGGCGGCCAGTGCCGCCTGTGCCTCGGTCACACCAGCCCGGGCCTGGTCGAGGCGGGCGCGGTAGTCGCGGTTTTGCAGGCGCACCAGCACATCGCCGGCTTTCACCGGCTGGTCGTCAGCCACCTCGACCTCGACTACGTAACCCGCCACGCGTGGGCTCAGGGCCACCCAGTCGGCGCGGACGTAGGCATCGTCGGTGGTTTCCAGATAGCGGCCGGTGCTGAACCAGTAGCTGGTGAAGGCCAGCAGGGTGATTGCGGCCAGGCTGCCGCTGGCGATGACTGCCAGGCGGCGACGGGTTTTAGCGCTCGGCCGCTGTTCAGTTTCGGCGGGTGAGGGTTTGTCTACGGCAACATTCATGGTTGGTTTCCAATCTCGAATTGGGCCTGCTGGCTGTCGGTTGTGGGAGCCACTGTCTTGCTCAATTTCTAAAAGCTGGCGCGATCCGTGTGGGAGCGGGCTTGCCCGCGAACACGGGCGAAGCCCGTGCCATCCACCGCGGTGTATTCTTCGCGGGTAAACCCGCTCCTACAGTGAGCGGTGCTCGCTGCTGGTCTTGCTTCTCGCTACCACCGCCCGCCCAGCGCGCGGAACAGGTTTACCTGCGCTTGCGCCAGGCGCCCTCGGGCTTCTGTGTGGTTGGCCTGCAGGCTGATCATTTCGCGCTCGCTGTCGAGCAGGGCCAGCCCGTCCACGGTGCCGGCACGGTAGTTACCCTGGGCCAGGGCAAAGCTGTGCTGGCTGTGCGCCAGGGCTGCGTCCAGCGCCTGCAACCGTTGTCGCTCGCCGTCGTAGCGGGCCAGTGCCTGGCGCACGTCTTTCAGCGCGCTCAGCGCTACGCCGCGGTAACGGGCGACCTGCGCCCGCTGCAATGCCTCGGCCTTGCTCACCCGTGCGCGGTTGGCTTTCAGGTTGGGAAACTCCCAGCGGATCAGCGGGCCAATGCCGAACATCACCGCGCGGCTGTCGCCGAGGTTGGCAAGGTGATGGTCCGAAGACGTCAACGAAGCGCCGAAGCTGACCTTTGGGTAAAGGTCGGCCCGCACGATGTCGGTCTCCAGGGTGGCCGCCTGCAGTTCCCGTTCGGCCTGGCGCACATCTGGCCGGCGTTCGAGCAAATGCCAGCCATCGCCAGCCGGCAGCGGCACCGACAGCGTGGGGATGGCTACGCAGGTCGTGGCCTCGGCCACCGAGGCCTGGCCACTGAGCATGCTCAGTTCGTAAAGTGCCATCTGCCGCCGGGCTGAGAGCATCGGCAGTTGCGCACGCACCTGTTCCCGCAAGCCCAGCAGGCGCTCGCTGTCGAGGGCAGTGGCCACACCGGCCTGGCGCTGACGCTGGCGGAGTTGCACGCTGTGGTCGAGGGTTTGCAAGGCCTGCTTCGCTGCCTCCAGGCGCGCCGCGTAGGTGCACTGGTCGATGTAGGCGCGGGTGGTCTGGGCGACCACCTGCAGGCGTACCAGGTCTAGCGCCGCAGCGCTGGCTTCGGCTTGCACCCTGGCACGTTGGATGGCGGCGCGTACCTGGCCCCAGATATCCACCTGATAGGCCAGTTCGATGCCCGGGTTGAATTGCCATTGCGACGGCGCGTTGCTGTCGGTCGCCTCGGCCAGCGTCTGGTCATCGGCGCGCCTGCCATAGGTAGCGGCAACGCCCATCTCGGTAGACGGCCAGCGCCTGGCGTCGAACTCGCCGATGCCGGCCAGCATGGCCTGCACGTTGGCCTCGGCCTGTGCCAGGCCTTGGTTGTGCGCCAGGGCTTGCTGTACCCAGCGATTGAGTTGGGGGTCTTGATACAGTGCCCACCAGCGTTCGGGCAGGGGCTGTTTGCTGACGCCGGCCGGCATGTTCGCCAGCGGGTCTGCCTGCAGCGCTACAGCGGGTTCGGCAGGTGTGGGTTGGTGGCCGCACGCCGCGAGTGCAGCAAGCATGCCGAGGGCTGTGGCAAGCCGGGCAGGGCCGGGAAATGAGTGCAGTAAGGGCATCACGGTTGTCGCTCAAAGGTTGTGATGCGAGGTTAACGAGGGTTGCATGGGCGTCGCTGTCGCAAGCGGGACAACCCTGCGCGCAAGCGGGACAACCTGAGGCTCAGTACTCGCGCGCGGCACCGTTTTGCCAATCACTCGGCGCATAGCCGAGGATGCGCTTGAACATGGCAGTAAAGGCGCTGGCGCTCTGGTAGCCGTGCTCCAGCGCAACGTTCAGGATCGGCTTGCCATCGGCCAGGCACTGCTGGCTGAGCATCACCCGGGCACGGGCGCGCCATTGGCCATACGACATGCCCACCTCGCGCTGGAACAGCCTGGCCACACTGCGGGCACTCATGTTCAGTTGTGCGCCGCATTGCTCCAGGGTCAGGTCCTGGGCCGGGTCCTGCAGGAAGCGCTCGCACCAGGCACGCAGGCGTGCGTGCTGCGGCGTCGGGACGAAGGCATCGATGCGCCGGGCGGCGGCGAGTTCGTACAGGATCAGCGCCCGAGCATGCGCACCGTCGCGCAGGTTCAGCACCCGTGACGCCGCCAGGATCAGTTCGCGCAGCAGGCCGGACACGACGATGACCTGGCAGCGTTCGATGTGGGCGTCGAGCAGCAAGGTGCGCATGCAGACCACGCCTTCCATGCGGATGGCATGGCTGACCCCCGCGGGCATCCACAAGGCATGCCCGCCGGGGATCACCCAGCTGCCGCCTTCGCTGCTGACCCGCATCACGCCGCTGGCGGCGTAGATCAGCTGGTCTTCGGCGTGGCAGTGGCAGGCCACTTCATCGCCGTGTCCGTAGTCCCTTTCCAGTGCTTGCATGCAGGCCATCCTCGTTATTGGATCCAATTATATCGAGGCGACCCTGTGCCGGGTTGCGAAGTGTGGGCTACGAGCGAATTGCCATGATTACAAATGGCTGTAAGGCGATTTTTTATGGTTAATTATTGCTGTGAAGTCAGAGACTACAGCTTGAAAGTTGTGAGTCTTGTTAAATCCAGACATCGCTCTCTGCTGTGCGATTCCCCCCTTCATGACCGGTATTCAGAATGCCCCGCGGTTCGATCATCATCAGTTTCGCTTCGCCTTGCGCAGCGGTCCGGTGCTCGACGCCGCGGGGCACAACATAGAGTTCCCCGGGGTTCACATGCACGCAGCCATCCGGCAGGTCGATACGCAGGGTGCCTTCCAGCACCAGGAATGCTTCGTCGGTCTCCGGGTGCGCGTGCCAGATGAATTCGCCTTCGATGCGCACGACCTTGAACTGGTAATCGTTCATCTCGGCAACGACCCTGGGGCTCCATTGCTGTTCGATAAGCGCTGCCTTGTGGACCAGGTTCACTGGCAGGGAGGGATGTGGGTGACGGGATTCAGGCATGACAGTTCCTCGGAAAGTGGAGTGTTCAGCCTATCGCTCCGGGTGAGTCCGGTTCTTGTACGATCCTGCAAGCCTGTTCTCACGGGGTGCGCGGGCGCCTGCGGTAACTCAGCGTGACGCTCGCAAACGCTCCAGCCAGCGTAACGGCGGTACGCCATAGCAGCGGGTGAAGTGCCGGGTCATGTGGCTCTGGTCATGAAAGCCTGCGGCAATGGCGGCGTCGACCAAGGTGAAGCCGTCCAGGATCATTCGGCGCAAGCAGTCGAGGCGGCGCAGGGTGACAAAGCGATAGGGGCTGGTGCCGTACAGCGTGCGAAAGTCCCGCGACAGGCTCCAGCGTTCGCGGCCACTGGCCTGTTCCAGCATGTCCAGTGTTATGCCCACATGCAGGTGTTCCATGATGAAGGCTCGGGCGCGTTCGGCTGCCTGGTAATCCAGGCGCTTGCGCCCGCGCGGCTTGCCGCCGACGGCCCGCAAGGCGATCGCCAGGTCATACAGGGCGTCCTGTTCTTCCAATGGTTCCAGCGCGTGGTCCACTGCCTGTACGAACGCTTCGCTGGCGTGGTACAGACGCGGGTCGCTGGACAGCCCGCCAGCGATGAAGGGCAAAGGCTGACCACCCAGCACGTTCTGGATCAGTGCCGGGTCGACGTAGGCCATGCGGTAGCGAAAGCCTGCGTCGGTGCCGGCCATGCCGTCATGCTGTTCGTCCGGGTGCAGCACCAGCGTGTTGCCCGGTATGCCGTGCCGCAGCGAACCCTTGTAGTGGAAGCTTTGCACGCCGGCCAGCGTACGGCCGATCGAATAGGTATCGTGGCGATGCGGGTCGTAGCCGTGGCTACCGAACCAGGCTTCGATACGCTCGATACCGCCCGGTTGGGCACTACGGATGACCCAGTCGGACGGCGGTAGGGGCTTCGCTTTGCGGGCCATCGCGGTCAGTGCCTCCTGCTCACGCCCGGGTGGGCAGGCTCATGTGCAGCAAGGGGAACGGGCGACCTTCGCCATCCAGTGGTGAACGGCCAGTCTGGACGAAGCCATAGTGCTGGTAGAACGCTGTTGCCTGTGGGTTCTGCTCGTTGACATCGACACTCATCGCACTGCGTGACTGGCGGCCGAAATCCAGCAGTGCACGGCCAATGCCCTGGCCGTGACGCGCTGGATCGACGAAGAGCATTTCCACATGGTTTTCATTGAAGCCGATAAAGCCCTGTGGTTGGTCATCGGTGTCTACCGCAACCCACAGCTCCACGGCCGGGAAGTACACGTCGCGCAGCTGTGGCAATAGTGCGTCGATGTCGGAGGGTTGCAGAAAGTGGTGCGTCGCGCGAACAGCGCGCAGCCAGATGTCGAGCAGCTGCGGGTAGTCTGCAGCGATGCCTTGGCGAATGATCATGTTGTCATCCTGAGTGCATTGATGGCGGATGGGCGCGCCAGTGAGCGGCGGCCATGCAAGTGTCGGCATCATGAATGACCGCTTCGCGAGTCAACGCCTGGGCGGTGCACGGCAGGGGAGGCCGGAAGGGAAGAAAGCGGAAGATTACCCCGGTCGCTCAGTAGAGGGCAATGGCGATTGGGTAGGGTGCAGTGCAGGTTTCGACTCGGCTAGGATGCATGTCGATGCTGGAATTGAACCCGAACAACAAGAACGGCCCGGGAGCACCCATGAACCGCAACGAACTGCGCAAAGCCGATATCAACCTGATGGTGGTGTTCGAAGCGCTGATGCAGGAACGCAACCTCACCCGTGCCGCGGAGAAGCTGTTCGTCGCCCAACCCACGGTCAGCGCCGCGCTGGCCAGGTTGCGTGCGATGTTCAACGACCCGTTGCTGGTTCGAGTGGGCAACCGCATGGAGCCCTCGGCCAGGGCCGAAGAGGTGATCAAGTACCTCACGCCAGCCTTGGATGCGATGTCCGTCGCCCTCAGCATGACCCATGATTTCGACCCGCTGACCAGCAAGATGACCTTCCGCATCGGCTTGTCCGATGATGTCGAGTCGGGCCTGTTGCCGCCGCTGTTGCGGGCGCTGCGGGTGGAGGCGCCAAACGTGGTGGTGGTCGTGCAGCATGTGGACTACTGGCGCATTCCGGACCTGCTGGCGGCGGGCGACGTGACGGTGGGTATCAGCCAGACCAAGGGCCTGCCCGCCAATGCCAAACGCAAGGTGCTACGCACCCTGCAAGCCAGGGTAGTACGGGCCGACAAATCCACCACGCCGCTTTCGCTGGATGAGTTTTGTCAACGCCCGCATGTTCAGGTTTCGCCGACCGCCAACACCCAGGGTGTGGTCGACGACTGGTTGAAAGACATCGGCCGTGAACGCAAGGTGGTGTTGTCGGTGCCGCAGTTCAGTTCGCTGCCGGCGATTCTGGCCGGTACCGACCTGCTGGCCTGCTGCCCGGACTATGCCGCACAAGGCATGGAGCGTTGGGGCAACCTGCAGGCCGAGACGCTGCCGTTCGAGACTGCTGCACTGGAGCTGGCCATGGTCTGGTTGAGCACCACCGACAGCGACCCGGCCGAGCGTTGGCTGCGTAGTCGCCTGGAGCACTATATGGGCGGACTACGGGAAGCGGTCATGGGATGATGTCGGTCTCCAGGCTCAGCAGATCCTGCACCGTCTGCCGCCGGCGGATCATCCGCAACTCCCCGCCCTCGATCAGAAACTCCGGCAGCAGCGGCCGGCTGTTGTAGTTCGACGACATCGACGCGCCATAGGCGCCGGCATCGTGGATCACCAGCAGGTCGCCTACCTGTGCCTGAGGCAGGTCCTGCGGGGTCAGTTCCTGGTCATTCTGAGTGAACACGTCACCCGATTCACACAACGGCCCGGCCACCACGGTCGGCTGCCGTGGGCGGTCCACCGGCTGACCGTTGGCATCGAGCAGGGTCATGCCGTGGTAGGCGCCGTACATCGCCGGGCGCATCAGGTCGTTGAAGCCGGCGTCGATCATGACGAAGGTATTGCGGCCCACTTGCTTGACAGCGCGCACTTCGGCCACCAGGTAGCCCGACTCGGCCACCAGGAAGCGCCCTGGCTCGATTTCCATGCGCACGGGGTGGCCGAGCAGCGCTTCGATTTCCTTGCGCGCTATCGCCCAGGTCTGCGCATAGCGCTGCAGGTCGACCGGTTTGTCGGTGCTGCGGTAAGGGGTAGAAAGCCCACCGCCGATGGAGAACGCCTCGATGTCCACGCCCAGGCGGCCGATCAGCTCGATCATCGAGCGGGCCACCTGTTCCAGGTGCTGGTAATCCACCCCGGAGCCAATGTGCATGTGCACGCCCACCAGGTGCAGGCCATGGATCTTGATGCACGCCAGCGCCTCGTCCAGTTCTTCGTGCCAGATACCATGCTTGCTGTTTTCGCCGCCGGTATTGGTCTTGCGGCTGTGGCCATGGCCGAAACCCGGATTGATGCGGATCCACACACGGTGGCCGGGCGAGCGTTCACCCAGTTGGCGCAGCATGTCGATGGAGCCAGCGTTGACTTCGATCTTCGAGGCCACCACCCGCTCCAGGGTGGGGCGGTCCAGTGCGTCACAGGTCAGCACCACGCCGGCTGGGTCACCGTCAACGCTCGCGCCGGCGGCGAAGGCCCGCTCCATCTCACCCAGCGACACTGCATCCAGCACCAGGCCATGGGCGCGCATCAGGCGCAGCACATGCACGTTCGGGTTGGCTTTCTGGGCGAAACGTACGGTGTCGAATACGTTCAGCTGCTCGACGCGATCGGCGATTGTGCGGGTGTCGTATGCCCATAGCGGCGAGCCGTGCTGGCGAACAGCCTCGGCCAGGAGGGTGAAGGGTGCGGTCATGGTGGCGTCACTCGTATAAGGAAGGCCACGAGGATGAGCCAAAGGGTGAATTCAGAAAAATAGCTATTCTTCTGCCAGCCATTCATATCTGATATACCTATTGTCAACGCTTCGGGTATTTGCCGTGAAACTGTCCGTCCGCCACATCGAAGTGTTCCGCGCCATCATGGCCGCTGGCAGTGTCACGGGTGCCGCGCGCCTGCTGTTCACCTCGCAGCCCACCGTCAGCCGCGAGTTGGCCCGGTTGGAGCAAGTGACCGGCCTGAATCTGTTCGAACGCGAGGGAGGGCGCCTGGTGGCCACCGCCCAGGCGTTGCTGCTGATCGAGGAGGTCGAGCGCGCCTACGTCGGGCTGGAGCGGATCGATCGCTTTGCCCAGGCCATCCGCAACTTCGAGCAGGGCCGGCTGGCCATCACCTGCCTGCCGCTGTTCTCGCAAACCTTGTTGCCCAAGGCTTGCCAGCGCTTTCACCAGCAGCACAGGGGCGTGAGCGTGAGCATTCTGGCGCAGGAGTCGCCTTTGCTGGAGGAGTCACTGGTTGCCCAGCAGCATGACCTTGGCCTGACTGAAGTCGAACAGATACCGCGTGGCGCGTATGGAGAATTGCTGTTCAGTGCCAACATGGTGTGCGTGTTGCCCGAGCATCACCCGCTGCAGGTGAAGGCTGAACTGGAGCTGAGTGATTTCCATGAGGTCGATTTCATCAACCTGGCCAGCCTGGATACCTACCGGCAGCGTCTTGATCAGCACTTTCGTGCGGCCGGGGTCAACCGCCGCACGGTTATCGAGACCACCAGTGCCGCGTCGGTGTGCGCCATGGTCAGGCAAGGCCTTGGGGTGGCGATCATCAACCCGCTGAGCGGGCTGGAGGCGGCGCAAAGCGGGTTGCCGATCCGCCGGTTACGGGTATCGGTGCCCTATCAGGTGATGCTGATACGCCCGGACCATCGGCCGGCATCGGCAGCGGTGGAGCCGTTTTGCGAGGCGTTGCGGGTGCAGGCGCAAGAAATGCAGGCAGCATTGGGCTAGGGCTTTCCGGGGCACTCAGATTCCATGCCACCCACCGCTGTGCCTGCTTCGCGGGTAAACCCGCTCCTACAGCTCGCAGACCAAGGTTCCAGTACCGGCCAGGATGTTTTCAAGGGTTTCTTTCACTTCATCCATGTCACTCAACTCGCTGGTCAGGTTGATCTCCAGCACTTCATCCCCCTTCAGCGCGTCCCGGTCACCGGCCGCCACTTCGATCAGCAGGCGCTTGGCGCTCAGGGTCACTTTAAGGCCATCCAGCGTCGACGGCTCGTCATCCAGGGTCAGGTCGACGGTGTCCTCGTCCGGGTAACGGGTAAGCAGGAACATCTGACCCTTGTCGCTGTGGCAGCACAGGGTCGCCATGTTGTCTTCCTCGTCATCGCAAGGGGTGGCGAACAGCAGGGCGGTGTTGATTTGCATGAGCAGGCTCGGGTCAACGGAAACGGAAGGGAATTCTGACAGTCTTGCGTACAGGCATAAACGTAAAGTTACCGCCCCTTGACCGAAATTGTCGCAGCGCTGCAAGCGTAGATGACCGATCAGTCGTTAAGCTTCGGCGAGCCCTGAGCGTGCCTGCGCACGTTCAACGTCTGGTTTTTTACCGTCCGCCATGCCACGGGTTGGCTATCGTTGATCCGAACACGGCGCACGCAGCGACGCTTCAATTATTACAAAGCCCAAGCGGAGTACCACAGATGGCGTTCTTCACCGCAGCCAGCAAAGCCGACTTTCAGCATCAACTGCAAGCGGCCCTGGCGCAGCACATCAGCGAGCAGTCCCTGCCACAAGTGGCGCTGTTCGCCGAGCAGTTCTTCGGCATCATCTCTCTGGACGAACTCACCCAACGCAGGCTTTCCGACCTGGCCGGCTGCACCCTGTCAGCCTGGCGCATCATCGAGCGTTTCGACCCCGAATATCCGCAAGTACGGGTGTACAACCCTGATTACGAACGCAATGGCTGGCAGTCGACCCATACCGTGGTCGAAGTGCTGCACCATGACCTGCCGTTCCTGGTCGATTCGGTGCGCACCGAGCTCAATCGCCGTGGTTACAGCATCCACACCCTGCAAACCACCGTACTCAGCGTGCGCCGTGGTGCCAAGGGCGAGCTGTTGGAACTGCTGCCCAAGGGTACCCAGGGCGAGGGCGTGTGCTACGAGTCACTGATGTACCTGGAGATCGACCGCTGCGCCAACGCCGCCGAGCTGACAGTGCTGACCCGCGAAATCGAGCAGGTGCTGGCCGAGGTACGGGTGGTGGTGGCCGACTTCGAACCGATGAAGGCCAAGCTGCGTGAAGTGGTGGCGCAGGTGGAGCAGACTGCCTTTGGCCCTGCCCAAAACGAGAAGGGCGAAGTCAAGGCCTTCCTCGAGTGGCTGCTGGATAACCACTTCACCTTCCTGGGCTATGAAGAATTCACCGTCAAGGGCGACGCCGATGGCGGCCAGATGGTCTACGACGGGCAGTCGTTCCTCGGCTTGCCGCGTCGCCTGCGCGTGGGTTTGAAGGCAGAAGAGCTGCGCATCGAAGACTATGCCGTGGCCTACCTCAACGAGCCGCTGTTGCTGTCGTTCGCCAAGGCCGCGCTGCCCAGCCGCGTGCACCGCCCGGCCTACCCGGACTACGTGTCGATCCGTCAGCTGGACGCCGATGGCAAGGTGATCAAGGAGCACCGCTTCATGGGGCTGTACACCTCGTCGGTGTATGGCGAAAGCGTGCATGCCATTCCGTACATCCGCGTGAAGGTGGCCGAAGTCGAGCGCCGTTCGGGCTTCGATCCCAAGGCCCACCTGGGCAAGGAACTGGCCCAGGTGCTGGAAGTGCTGCCGCGCGACGACCTGTTCCAGACGCCGATCGACGAGCTGTTCAGCACAGTCATGGCAATCGTGCAGATCCAGGAGCGCAACAAGATCCGCGTGTTCCTGCGCAAAGATCCGTACGGCCGCTTCTGCTACTGCCTGGCCTACGTCCCGCGGGAAATCTACTCCACCGAAGTGCGGCAGAAGATCCAGCAGGTGCTGATGGAGCGTCTGAAGGCCAGCGACTGCGAGTTCTGGACCTTCTTCTCCGAATCGGTTCTGGCCCGTGTGCAACTGATTCTGCGGGTCGACCCCAAGAACCGCATCGACATCGACCCGCAGCAGCTGGAACGCGAAGTCATCCAGGCCTGCCGCTCGTGGCATGACGATTACTCGGCACTGGTTGTAGAGAACTTCGGCGAAGCCCAGGGCACCAACATCCTTGCCGAGTTCCCCAAAGGCTTCCCGGCCGGGTACCGCGAGCGCTTCGCTGCACACTCGGCGGTGGTCGACCTGCAGCATGTGCTGAGCCTGTCGGAAAGCAAGCCGCTGGCAATGAGCTTCTACCAACCATTGACCCAGGTTGGCGAGCGCACGCTGCACTGCAAGCTGTACCACGCCGACACCCCGCTGGCGCTGTCCGATGTGCTGCCGATTCTGGAAAACCTTGGCCTGCGCGTGCTCGGCGAGTTCCCGTATCGCCTGCGCCATGCTAATGGCCGGGAATACTGGATTCACGACTTCGCCTTCACCTACAGCGAAGGCCTGAGCCTGGAGATCCAGCAGCTCAACGACACCCTGCAGGACGCTTTCATCCACATCGTCCGTGGTGACGCCGAGAACGACGCCTTCAACCGCCTGGTACTGACTGCCGGCCTGCCATGGCGCGACGTGGCCCTGCTGCGCGCTTACGCCCGTTACCTGAAGCAGATTCGCCTGGGCTTCGACCTGGGTTACATCGCCAGTACCCTGAACAACCACACCGATATCGCGCGCGAGCTGACCCGGTTGTTCAAGACCCGCTTCTACTTGGCACGCAAGCTCACCCAGGACGACCTTGACGACAAGCAGCAGCGCCTGGAGCAGGCCATTCTGGCTGCGCTGGACGACGTTCAGGTGCTCAACGAAGACCGCATCCTGCGGCGCTACCTGGACCTGATCAAGGCCACCCTGCGTACCAACTTCTACCAGCCCGACGCAAACGGCCAGAACAAGTCGTACTTCAGCTTCAAGTTCAACCCCAAGCTGATCCCCGAACTGCCCAAACCGGTGCCAAAGTTCGAGATATTCGTCTATTCGCCACGCGTCGAGGGCGTGCACCTGCGCTTTGGCAACGTCGCCCGTGGCGGCTTGCGCTGGTCCGACCGGGAAGAAGACTTCCGCACTGAAGTGCTGGGCCTGGTCAAAGCCCAGCAAGTGAAAAACTCGGTCATCGTGCCGGTCGGCGCCAAGGGCGGCTTCCTGCCGCGGCGTCTGCCGATTGGCGGTAGCCGTGACGAGATTGCCGCCGAAGGCGTGGCGTGCTATCGCATCTTCATTTCCGGCCTGCTCGACATCACCGACAACCTCAAGGACGGTGGCGTGGTGCCGCCGGCCAACGTGGTGCGTCATGACGATGACGACCCGTACCTGGTGGTGGCGGCCGACAAAGGCACCGCGACGTTCTCCGACATCGCCAACGGCATTGCCATCGACTACGGCTTCTGGCTCGGCGACGCCTTTGCCTCGGGCGGCTCGGCCGGTTACGACCACAAGAAAATGGGCATTACCGCACGCGGCGCCTGGGTGGGCGTACAGCGTCACTTCCGCGAGCGTGGCATCAACGTGCAGGAAGACCCGATCACCGTCATCGGGGTGGGCGACATGGCGGGCGACGTGTTCGGCAATGGCCTGCTGATGTCCGACAAACTGCAACTGGTGGCAGCGTTCAACCACCTGCATATCTTCATCGACCCCAACCCCGAGCCAGCCGCCAGCTTTGCCGAGCGCAAGCGTTTGTTCGATCTGCCGCGTTCGGCCTGGAGCGACTACGACACCAGCATCATGTCCGAAGGCGGCGGGATCTTCCCGCGCAGTGCCAAGAGCATCGCCATCAGTGCGCAGATGAAGGAGCGCTTCGCCATCGAAGCCGACCGCCTGACCCCGACCGAGCTGCTGAACGCGCTGCTCAAGGCCCCGGTGGACTTGCTGTGGAACGGCGGCATCGGAACCTACGTGAAGGCCAGCACTGAAAGCCACGCCGATGTGGGCGACAAGGCCAACGATGCGCTGCGGGTCAACGGTAACGAACTGCGCTGCAAGGTGGTGGGCGAGGGTGGCAACCTGGGCATGACCCAGCTCGGCCGGGTCGAGTTCGGCCTGAACGGCGGCGCCACCAACACCGACTTCATCGACAACGCCGGCGGCGTGGACTGCTCCGACCACGAGGTCAACATCAAGATCCTGCTCAACGAAGTGGTGCAGGGTGGCGACATGACCGAGAAGCAGCGCAACCAGCTGCTGGGCAGCATGACCGACGAAGTCGCCGGGCTGGTGCTGGGCAACAACTACAAGCAGACCCAGGCGCTGTCGTTGGCCGCCCGCCGCGCCCGCGAGCGGATTGCCGAGTACAAGCGCCTGATGGCCGACCTCGAGGCGCGTGGCAAGCTGGACCGCGCCATCGAATTCCTGCCGTCCGAAGAGCAGTTGGCCGAACGTCTGGCTGCCGGTCAGGGCCTGACCCGCGCCGAGCTGTCGGTGCTGATCTCGTACAGCAAGATCGACCTCAAGGAGCAACTGCTCAAGTCGCTGGTGCCGGACGACGACTACCTGACCCGTGACATGGACACCGCTTTCCCGCCGTCCCTGGTCAGCAAGTTCGCCGAGGCCATGCGCCGCCACCGCCTGAAGCGCGAAATTGTCAGCACCCAGATCGCCAACGACCTGGTCAACAACATGGGTATCACCTTCGTCCAGCGCCTGAAGGAGTCGACCGGCATGAGCCCGGCCAACGTGGCCGGCGCTTATGTGATCGTGCGCGACATCTTCCACCTGCCGCACTGGTTCCGCCAGATCGAGGCACTGGACTATCAGGTACCAGCAGAAATCCAGCTCACCCTGATGGACGAGCTGATGCGCCTGGGCCGCCGTGCCACCCGCTGGTTCCTGCGTAGCCGCCGTAACGAACAGGACGCTGGGCGCGATACCGCGCACTTCGGGCCGAAGATCGCGCAGTTGGGTCTGAAACTTGATGAGCTGCTCGAAGGCCCCACCCGCGAACGCTGGATGGTGCGCTACCAGGGCTTTGTCGAGGCCGGTGTGCCGGAGTTGCTGGCGCGTATGGTGGCAGGTACCAGCCACCTGTACACCCTGCTGCCGATCATTGAAGCGGCCGACGTTACCGGCCATGAGCCGGCGCAGGTGGCCAAGGCATTCTTCGCCGTGGGCAGCGCGCTGGACCTGACCTGGTACCTGCAGGAAATCAGCAACCTGCCGGTGGAAAACAACTGGCAGGCGCTGGCCCGCGAGGCATTCCGCGACGATATCGACTTGCAGCAGCGGGCGATCACCATTTCGGTCCTGCAGATGGTTGATGCACCGGAAGACATGGATGCTCGTGTGGCGCTGTGGGCAGAGCAGCACCGGGGAATGGTGGAACGCTGGCGCGCCATGCTCGACGACCTGCGCAATGCCACGGGTATTGACTATGCGATGTACGCGGTGGCCAACCGCGAGCTGGTCGACCTGGCCATGAGTGGGCAGGCAGCCGTGGTGCCGTCCTGAGCCTTGTGGTGAGGTAAAGCAAAGCCCCGGCAGTGATGCCGGGGCTTTTTTTTGTATGCCTGGGCTGGCCCTTTCGCGGGTGAACCCGCTCCTACAACGGCCTGTGTCCAACCCTCGATGTGTGTCCAACACTGATCTGTGTAGGAGCGGGTTTACCCGCGAATACGGTAGCGGCGGTAACGGTGAGTGGCCGGGGAGATTGGCCAGCAGGGCCGGCCCTTTCGCGGGTGAACCCGGTCCTATAGGGGAGCGGGCCCGGACAGGTTTACTTGAACCGCCTCTCCACGCCTTTTTCGACCAGGATCTTGGCGGAAATTTCTTCCACCGAAAAATGCGTGGAATTGATGTTGGGAATGTTCTCCCGGCGGAACAGGCTTTCCACTTCACGTACTTCGAACTCGCACTGGGCAAAGCTGGAATAGCGGCTGTTGGGCTTGCGCTCGTGGCGGATGGCGGTGAGGCGGTCGGGGTCGATGGTCAGGCCGAACAGCTTGTTGTGGTGCTTTTTCAGCACCGCCGGCAGTTGCAGGCGCTCCATGTCGTCCTCGGTCAGCGGGTAGTTGGCGGCACGGATGCCGAACTGCATGGCCATGTAAAGGCAGGTTGGGGTCTTGCCGCAACGCGAAACGCCAACCAGAATCAGGTCGGCTTTGTCGTAGTAGTGGGTGCGTGCACCGTCGTCGTTATCCAGGGCGAAATTCACCGCCTCGATGCGTTCCATGTAGTTGGAATTGCCGCCGATCGAGTGGGATTTGCCCACGGAATACGACGAATGGGCAATCAATTCCTGCTCAAGTGGGGATAAAAACGAAGAAAAGATGTCGATCATGAAGCCATTCGAGGTCGCCAGGATCTCGCGGATGTCCTGGTTGACGATGGTGTCGAAGATGATCGGACGGACCCCATCCCGCTCGGCCGCAGCGTTGATTTGCTGGACCATGGCCCGCGCTTTGTCCGGTGAATCGATGTAAGGACGGGTGAATTTGTTGAAGGGAATGCTCTCGAATTGCGCGAGCAAACTCTGGCCCAGGGTTTCGGCAGTGATACCCGTGCCGTCGGAGATGAAGAACGCGGTTCGTTTCATTTGCGATCTGGGCCTTAAGCTGATGACGATTCTTGGATATGATAAGTTCGGTTTGCCGAATGCGGCTGTCGACATTCTGCCACATTTGCAGAGCCTATTTTCCAGGTACAGGCCACAAACGCCCGGCCAAGTCAAAGAAGACAGGCGGGCGCCTTTTGAGCTTTTCCAACACAGTTAGTGGAGAGATCACCTTGGTAGAGTACGTAGTTTCCCTCGATAAGCTCGGCGTCCATGATGTGGAGCATGTGGGGGGCAAGAACGCATCCCTGGGCGAGATGATCAGCAACCTTGCCGGTGCTGGTGTATCGGTGCCGGGCGGCTTTGCCACTACGGCGCAGGCGTACCGCGATTTTCTCGAACAGAGTGGTCTGAACGACAGGATTCACGCTGCGCTCGACGCACTGGACGTAGATGACATCAACGCCCTGACCAAGACCGGCGCGCAGATTCGCCAGTGGGTCATGGAAGCCGAATTCCCGCCACGTCTGGATTCGGAAATCCGTACGGCCTTCGCCGAAATGGCCGCCGGCAATGACAACATGGCCGTTGCCGTGCGTTCCTCGGCTACCGCCGAAGACCTGCCGGACGCCTCGTTCGCCGGCCAGCAGGAAACCTTCCTCAACATCCGCGGCGTCGATAACGTGATCCGCGCGGCCAAGGAAGTGTTCGCTTCGCTGTTCAACGACCGCGCCATCGCCTACCGCGTGCACCAGGGCTTCGATCACAAGCTGGTTGCCCTGTCTGCCGGTGTGCAGCGCATGGTCCGCTCCGAAACCGGCACCGCCGGCGTCATGTTCACCCTCGACACCGAGTCGGGCTTCCGCGATGTGGTATTCATCACTGGTGCCTATGGTCTGGGCGAAACCGTCGTACAGGGTGCAGTCAACCCTGACGAATTCTACGTGCACAAGAACACCCTGCAGGCCGGCCGTCCGGCCATCTTGCGCCGCAACCTGGGCAGCAAGGCGATCAAGATGGTCTATGGCGACGAAGCCAAGGCCGGCCGTTCGGTCAAGACCGTCGAAGTCGACCGCGCCGAGCGCGCACGCTTCTGCCTGACCGATGCCGAGGTCAGCGAGCTGGCCAAGCAGGCCATGATCATCGAACAGCACTACCAGCGCCCGATGGACATCGAGTGGGCCAAGGACGGTGACGACGGCAAGCTGTACATCGTCCAGGCCCGCCCTGAAACGGTGAAGAGCCGTTCCAGCGCCAACGTCATGGAACGCTACCTGCTCAAAGAGAAAGGCACCGTGCTGGTCGAAGGTCGTGCCATTGGCCAACGTATCGGCGCTGGCAAGGTTCGTGTCATCAACGACGTATCGGAAATGGACAAGGTCCAGCCGGGCGACGTACTGGTCTCCGACATGACCGACCCGGACTGGGAACCGGTGATGAAGCGCGCCAGTGCCATCGTCACCAACCGCGGTGGCCGTACCTGCCACGCGGCGATCATCGCCCGTGAGCTGGGTATTCCGGCGGTAGTCGGTTGCGGCAATGCTACCCAGGTACTGAAAGACGGCCAGGGCGTGACCGTTTCCTGTGCCGAAGGCGATACCGGCTTCATCTTCGAAGGTGAGCTGGGCTTCGACATCAAGCAAAACTCGGTCGATGCCATGCCGGAACTGCCGTTCAAGATCATGATGAACGTCGGCAACCCGGACCGCGCCTTCGACTTCGCCCAGTTGCCCAACGCCGGTGTCGGTCTGGCACGCCTGGAGTTCATCATCAACCGTATGATCGGCGTGCACCCCAAGGCGCTGCTGAACTATGCGGGCCTGCCTGCCGACCTGAAAGACAGCGTCGACAAGCGCATCGCCGGCTACAACGACCCGGTCGGCTTCTACGTCGAGAAGCTGGTAGAAGGCATCAGCACCCTGGCGGCGGCCTTCTACCCGAAAAAGGTCATCGTGCGCCTGTCGGACTTCAAGTCCAACGAGTACGCCAACCTGATCGGCGGCAAGCTGTACGAGCCGGAAGAAGAAAACCCGATGCTGGGCTTCCGCGGTGCTTCGCGTTACATCAGCGAATCGTTCCGTGACTGCTTCGAGCTCGAGTGCCGTGCACTGAAGCGTGTGCGCAACGAGATGGGCCTGACCAACGTCGAGATCATGGTGCCGTTCGTGCGCACCTTGGGCGAAGCCAGCCAGGTTGTCGACCTGCTCGCAGAAAACGGCCTGGCCCGCGGCGACAACGGCCTGCGCGTGATCATGATGTGCGAACTGCCGTCCAACGCCATCCTCGCCGAAGAGTTCCTGGAATACTTCGACGGCTTCTCGATCGGCTCCAACGACCTGACCCAGCTGACCCTGGGGCTGGACCGTGACTCGGGCATCATTGCCCACCTGTTCGACGAGCGAAATCCTGCGGTGAAGAAGCTGCTGGCTAACGCCATTGCCGCGTGCAACAAGGCCGGCAAGTACATCGGCATCTGCGGCCAAGGCCCATCGGACCATCCGGACCTTGCCAAGTGGCTGATGGAACAGGGCATCGAAAGTGTATCGCTGAACCCGGACTCGGTACTCGAGACCTGGTTCTTCCTGGCCGAAGGCCAAGGCGCGGCCTGAGGCTGTAAAACGCAGGGGGACGTCTGGCGTCCTCTTGCCTGGTTTTTTCCAGGGCGAGCTCCAGCAATGGATCCCGCCCTTTTTTGTGCACCAAGCAACCTTATGCAAAGCAGCAGCACTCTATTCCCCGTGGCCCTGCTCAGTGCCGAGCGCCGCGGCGATCTCAGCGAAGACGTGTATCGGATCAAGGCCGGTAATGGCCCGGACCCCAGCGTCGAGCTCGCCATCACCCGTCTGGGGCTGGCCGACCAGGGTCAGGCCCAAGGCGTGCCGGTCGTTCTCCTGCACGGCAGTTTTTCCAATCGGCGCTTCTGGTATTCGCCCAAAGGGGTTGGCCTGGGTGCCTATCTTGCGCGCGCCGGTTTCGATGTCTGGATCCCGGAAATGCGCGGCCATGGCCTGTCGCCGCGTAACCAGGACTGGAAGCACAACAGCGTTGCCGCCTACGCCCGTGATGACCTGCCGTTGATCAACGCATTCGTGCGCGAGCAGTCGGGCCAGGCGCCGCACTGGGTTGGCCATTCCTTGGGTGGCACCACCCTGGTAGCTGCGCTGGGCGGTGGTTTTCTGGCTGCCGAGCAAGTGGCCAGCGTGGCGTTGTTCGGCACCCAGATCAGCCGTGTCTATTGGCCGTTGAAAGTGCCACCGCTGGCTTGGGGTGCGAAGCTGGTGCTCAAGCGTTGGGGGCAGATATCCGGGCCACGCTTCAAGCGTGGGCCTGAAGACGAGCCGATAGGCCTGGCCCTGGAGAGCATGCGCTGGCACGGCCTGTTCGGGCGCTTTGGCGACAAAAAGCACGATTGGTGGGCGGGGCTGGCAGAGGTGGATGTGCCGCTGCTGGCGGTGGCCGGCGCTGGGGACTTCCAGGACCCGGTGTGGGCCTGCCGCAAGCTGTTCGAGCAGTTGGGCGGCGAGCGCAAGCAGTTCCTCCGGCTGGGGCGTGAGGAGGGCTTCGAGGCCTTCGGGCATGTCGACATGCTGGTGAGCAAGGCCGCGCAGGTGCAGGTGTGGCCGCTGGTGGAGCGCTGGCTGCGCAATCCGCTGCTGCCGGTGCATGCGTCCACTGTGGTTGCGGAACCTGTGCCTGCCAGCTGACTTTGCTGCACCTGTCATGGCCTCTTCGCGGGTGAACCCGCTCCTACACAGATTGGTGGTGGACACAGGCCGTCGTAGGAGCGGGTTTACCCGCGAAAGGGCCGGCCCTGCTGGCCAATTTCCCTCCGCCGTTCACCGTTGACGCCGCCACCGTATTCGCGGGTAAACCCGCTCCTACACCTGGATAACGGCGTGTTCCTGTGCAGGCGCGGGTCTCGCGTGAGTGGGCCGGTACAGGATGAATACAAATGACTGCCCGGTCCCGGATGACTGCGACAGCCTCCAAGGTGTAGCCTTGGCCGATACCCGCTTTCGTTGTGACTGACAGGAGCTTCCCATGCAGCATTACGTAACGCCCGACCTGTGTGACGCCTACCCGGACCTGGTACAAGTACTGGAGCCGATGTTCAGCAATTTTGGTGGCCGCGACTCGTTCGGTGGCCAGATCGTCACCATCAAGTGTTTCGAGGACAATTCGCTGGTCAAGGAGCAGGTTGAACTCGACGGCAAGGGCAAAGTACTGGTAGTCGATGGCGGGGGGTCGCTACGCCGTGCGCTGCTCGGTGACATGCTCGCCGAAAAAGCCGCAAAAAACGGTTGGGAAGGCTTGGTGATCTACGGCTGTGTGCGTGATGTCGACGTGCTGATCCAGACCGACGTCGGCGTGCAGGCCCTGGCCAGTCACCCCATGAAGACTGACAAACGCGGTATTGGCGATCTCAACGTGGTGGTGACCTTCGCCGGGGTAACCTTCCGTCCGGGCGAGTATGTATATGCCGACAACAATGGCGTGCTGGTTTCGCCGAGCCCGCTGAAAATGCCGGAGTAATGCGCTGCACGCGCTGATGGAGCTTTGATGCTGGAGGAAGACAACGCGCAGTGGGGGCTGGTGCATGCCCTGGTGCTCGATGGCAAAGGCGGCGCGCGCTCGATTGCCCGTACCGAACTGGATGACCTGCAGCTGCAACCGGAGCAGAGCCTGTGGCTGCACTGGGACCGCAGCCATCCGCAAACCCGTACCTGGCTGTTGCACGACAGCGGCCTGAGCGAGTTCGCCTGCGAGCTGCTGCTGGAGGAAAACACCCGGCCGCGCCTGCTGCCCTTGGCGGACGAACAGCTGTTGCTGTTCCTGCGGGGCGTCAACCTCAACCCGGGTGCCGAGCCCGAAGACATGGTTTCGGTACGCATCTTTGCCGAGGCGCAGCGGGTTATCTCGCTGCGCCTGAGGCCGTTGCGCGCCAGCGATGAAATTCTCCAGCTGCTGGAACAGGGCAGGGGACCGAAATCGGCCTCGGAACTGTTGCTGTTGATGGGTGAGTTGCTGACCGAAAAGGTTCAGGGCCTGGTCAGCGACCTGGCCGAGCTGGTCGACCTGGAGGAAGAAAAGGTTGAATCCGACGAGCGGTATACCCCGGAACAGGGCAGCCTGCAGCAGATCCGCCGTCGCGCCGCTGGCTTGCGCCGCTTTCTCGCCCCGCAACGGGAAATCTACGCGCAGTTGTCGCGCAGCAAATGGAGCTGGTTCGCCAATGCCGACGCCGATTACTGGAATGAACTCAACAACAGCCTGATCCGTTATCTCGAAGAGCTGGAGCTGGCCCGCGAACGCGCTGCACTGGTGCTGGAAAGCGAGGACCGGCGGCGCAGCGAGCGGATGAACCGCACCATGTACCGCTTTGGCATCATCACCTGCATCTTCCTGCCCATGAGCTTTGTCACCGGGCTGCTGGGCATCAATGTCGGCGGCATCCCCGGGGCGCAAAACCCTTTGGGCTTCCTGTTCGCCTGCATCGTCGTGCTGGGGTTGGCCGTGGGGCAGTGGTGGCTGTTCCGGCGGTTGCGGTGGGTATAGCTGTGCAATTTGAAACATTCGTCCCAACGGGATGTGTGACCCGTTGCCCGGCCATCTCGTCTCTTGCTGACACTGCGCGAGGTGCCCATGCACGATCCGTTTGAAGAATCCCTGCGCGACCTGCTCAAGGCGTCACCCTCCGGCAATGACCGGGACGACCGGGATGACGCCGCTTGCCTGGGTCGCGTGCTGAAAACCGCCAACCGCCAGGTTGGCGCGGGTGATCTGTTCAGCTTGCTTGGCCGCTGGTGCCAGGCGCTGCTGATTGCCGTGAACAATGGCTCGGCGCACGTTGCGCCGGTGCGTCGACACTCTTCCCGCAACGCTGCCAGCGGCAGCAAAGCAGATAAGGCCGATTGAATATGGAACTCGATCTCTGGACCCAGAGCCTGGTCACCGCGATGACTGCCCTTTGGACCAAGGTAGCGAACTTCATCCCCAACCTGTTTGGCGCGCTGGTCGTGGTGCTGCTCGGTTTCGTGGTGGCCAAGCTGCTCGACACGCTGCTGTCCAAACTGTTGGCCAAATTTGGCCTGGACCGCCTGATGGCCGGCACCGGCCTCACCAAAATGCTCGGTCGGGGCGGTATCCAGGTGCCGATCTCGACCCTGATCGGCAAGATCGTCTACTGGTTCGTGCTGCTCATTTTCCTGGTCTCGGCCGCGGAATCGCTGGGCCTGGAGCGGGTTTCGGCAACCCTCGACATGCTCGCCCTGTACTTGCCCAAGGTGTTCGGCGCGGCCCTGGTGCTGCTGGCCGGCGTGCTGCTGGCGCAGGTGGCCAACGGCCTGGTACGTGGCGCTGCCGAAGGTATCGGCCTGGAATACTCGGCGGGCCTGGGGCGTATCACCCAAGGTCTGGTGATCATCATCAGCATCTCGGTGGCCATCAGCCAGTTGGAAGTGAAAACCGACCTGCTGAACCACGTCATCGTTATCGGGCTGATTACCGTTGGTCTGGCCGTTGCCTTGGCCATGGGCCTTGGCAGTCGCGAAATCGCCGGGCAGATCCTGGCCGGCATCTACGTACGCGAGCTGTACCAAGTGGGCCAGCAGGTGCGGATTGGAGAGGTCGAAGGGCATATCGAGGAGATCGGTACGGTGAAGACGACGCTGCTGACCGATGATGGCGAACTGGTGTCGCTGTCTAACCGCGAGCTGCTTGAACAGCGAGTCAATAGCCGCTAACCGCACAAAAGCTGTTAATGTATGCCGCCGCGAAATTCGACCCACGGGGTCGCGCGGCGACATTGACCTGACTGTCGGCCAGATCCGTTTTGAATAAAGTTCATTCGCCGCCCATGCGCTATGACCCCCGCGAGCTCACAGACGAAGAGTTGGTGGCGCGTTCGCATGAGGAGCTGTACCACGTTACCCGCGCCTATGAGGAGCTCATGCGGCGCTACCAGCGGACCCTGTTCAACGTCTGTGCGCGTTATCTGGGGAACGACCGTGACGCGGACGATGTCTGTCAGGAAGTGATGCTGAAAGTGCTGTACGGGCTGAAAAACTTCGAGGGTAAGTCGAAGTTCAAGACCTGGCTCTACAGCATCACCTACAACGAGTGCATTACCCAGTACCGCAAGGAGCGCCGCAAACGTCGGTTGATGGATGCCTTGAGTCTGGACCCTGTTGAAGAGGCGTCCGAAGACAAGGCTCCGAAACCGGAAGAAAAAGGCGGGCTGGACAAGTGGCTGGTGCATGTGAACCCGATTGACCGGGAAATTCTGGTGCTTCGTTTTGTCGCAGAGCTGGAGTTTCAGGAAATTGCCGACATCATGCACATGGGCCTGAGCGCCACGAAAATGCGTTACAAGCGTGCGCTAGACAAGCTTCGGGAGAAATTTGCCGGCCTTGATGAAACTTAGAGGCGTGCAAGTATCTCTAACGAACCGGCGAGTTCTGCTAGACTCGCCGTCGAGTTGTCCCTCTTGTTTGTGGTGGGACTGCTTAACTATCACCAGATGGGGATTTAACGGATGAAATTGAAAAACACCTTGGGCTTGGCCATTGGTTCGCTTGTAGCCGCCACTTCGATTGGCGCTATGGCACAAGGTCAAGGCGCCGTCGAGACTGAAATCTTCTACAAGAAAGAATTCTTCGACAGCCAGCGCGACTTCAAGAACGACGGCAACCTGTTCGGCGGTTCGATCGGTTACTTCCTGACCGACGACGTTGAGCTGCGTCTGGGCTACGACGAAGTGCACAACGCTCGTGGCGAAGACGGCAAGAACATCAAGGGCTCGAACACCGCCCTGGACGCCGTTTACCACTTCAACAACCCGTACGACGCTATCCGTCCATACGTTTCCGCTGGTTTCTCGCACCAGTCGCTGGGCCAGACCGGCCGTGGCGGTCGTGACCACTCCACCTTCGCCAACGTTGGCGCTGGTGCCAAGTGGTACATCACCGACATGTTCTACGCCCGTGCCGGCGTAGAAGCTCAGTACAACATCGACCAGGGCGACACCGAGTGGGCCCCGAGCGTTGGTGTTGGCCTGAACTTCGGCGGTAGCCCGAAGCAAGCTGAAGCTGCTCCGGCTCCAGTTGCTGAAGTCTGCTCCGACTCCGACAACGACGGCGTGTGCGACAACGTCGACAAGTGCCCAGACACCCCGGCCAACGTTACCGTTGACGCCGACGGCTGCCCGGCTGTTGCCGAAGTCGTTCGCGTTGAGCTGGACGTCAAGTTCGACTTCGACAAGTCGGTCGTCAAGCCTAACAGCTACGGCGACATCAAAAACCTGGCTGACTTCATGAACCAGTACCCACAAACCACCACCGTGGTTGAAGGTCACACTGACTCCGTGGGTCCAGACGCTTACAACCAGAAGCTGTCCGAGCGTCGTGCCAACGCTGTCAAGCAAGTCCTGACCCAGCAGTACGGCGTAGAATCCAGCCGTGTTGACTCGGTTGGCTACGGCGAAACCCGTCCGGTTGCTGACAACGCTACCGAAGAAGGCCGTGCTATCAACCGTCGCGTTGAAGCTCAGGTAGAAGCCCAGGCCAAGTAATTGGTGTGAAGCTTCATGAAAAACCCGGCCTCGGCCGGGTTTTTCTTTGCCTGGGTTTTAACCGACCTCAAAGGCTGCCCCAGGTCAGCCTGCGATTGCGATGCGCCCCGGAGCCAGTTGCTCTCCGACCACCTCCCCAATCACCAAGATCGCCGGGCTACGTAAGCCAAACCCGCTCGCAGCTTCCACCATTCCCTGCACATCGCTTCTGCACTCCCGCTGCTGCGGCAACGAGGCATTTTCGATCATCGCCACCGGCATCCCCGGCGCCATGCCTCCCGCCAGCAATCCCTGGCGCACCTGCTCCAGCCGCGCCACCCCCATGTATACCACCAGCGTTGTTCCGCCCTGAGCCAAGGCCGCCCAGTTCAGCTCGCTATCGTCCTGTGTGTGCGCCGTCACCAGCGTCACCCCTCGGCTCACACCCCGTGAAGTCAGGGGAATCCCACATTGGGTGGCCCCGGCAAGGCCGGCGGTGATGCCGTTGATCACCTCTACCTCGATGCCATGCCCCTGCAACCACAGCGCCTCTTCACCGCCACGGCCAAAGATGCAAGGGTCGCCGCCCTTGAGTCGCACCACGCAACGACCCTGTCGCGCGTGGCGCAGCATCAGGCGCTGTATGAACGCTTGCGGTGTAGAGCGGCAACCGCCGCGCTTGCCCACGGTCATCACCCGGGCCTGCGGGCAATGCTCAAGCACTGCCGGGTTGACGAGGTCGTCGACCATGACCACGGCGGCTTGCTGCAACGCACGCACTGCCTTGAGGGTGATCAGTTCAGGGTCGCCAGGGCCGGCACCGACCAGCCATACTTTTGCATTCATCAGGGTTTCCTCATCGGCAAGGTGCGGTCAGCCCTTGAGCAGGGTGAACAGCAGTATCAGGTTGATCAGCAACGACAGCAGGGCCAGGGTGCGCCACACCTTCAGCGGCTCGCGTTCCAGCAGCGGCCGTGGTCGGCTGGGCAGATCCTGGCGGTCGCCGCGCTCGAGCAGCAGCAACCAGTGTTCGGCGGTTTCGAAGCGCTGCGCCGGGTCGCTCGCCACAGCCTGCAGCAGATTGTGCTGCAGCCATTCCGGCAGGTCGGGTCGGTAGCGCGCGGCGTTGACCGGCTGGCCGAAGCGCGGGCGCTGAAAGGCCTCGACCTCGCCGTACGGGTAGTGTCCGGTCAGCAGGTGGTACAGGGTTACGCCGACTGCATACAAGTCCTGACGCGGGCTGGGCGGGTGGCCATCGAATGCTTCCGGGGCGATGTACGAGGGCGTGCCGGGCAGCTCGTGCAGCGGGTCTTCGGACAGGCCCGGGCAATAGGCCAGGCCGAAGTCCAGCAGGCGCAGTTGCCCATCGCGGCCCAGGTGCAGGTTGTCTGGCTTGATATCGCGGTGCAGCAAGTTGCGCCGATGCAGCACGCCGACTGCCTGCAGCAGTTGCCGGGCGACCTCCAGCCATTGCGGCAGGGGCAGCGGGCCTTGTTCGGCCAGTAACGCCGCCAGGTTTTGGCCGGGATATTCGCGCATTACGTAGTACAGGTGCTGGCGCTGACTGGCGGTGTGTAGCTCGGGGAAGTGCCGGCCGGCGATGCGGCGCAGAAACCACTCTTCCAGCAACAGCCCTTGGGCCGCCCCCGGCTCCTGTTCGCGTGCAGTGGGGAGGGTCTTGAGCAGCCAAGGCTGGGTCTTGCTATCGCGTACTTTGTACAGCAAGGACTGGCGGCTGTGCGCGTGCAGTGTTTCGACCTGCCAGCCGTCGATCACCTGGCCCTCGCGCAGGGGGCCGGGCACTGGCCACTGTTGCAGTTGCGCCAGGGTATCGCCCAGGTTGGCCGTGCCCAGTTGTTCGACTTGCACCAGCAAGGCGCTGGCGTTGTCCTTGCTACCGTTGAAGTGGGCGCTGGCCACCAAGGTGTCGGCGGCCAGTTGCAGGTCAGTTTGCTCGCGCAGCACGGCCTGTATGTGTTGTTCGCCCAGGCTGGCCCAGACCCCGTCGCTGAGCAGCAGGAAGCACTCGCCCGCTTGCAGCTCGCCCTCCAGATAATCCACCAGCAGGTGCTGGTCCAGGCCCAGCGCCCGTTTCAGTACATGCTGCATGCCCGGTTGGTCCCATACATGGTCTTCGCTCAGGCATTGCAGGTGCCCCTCGTGCCAGCGGTACACCCGGCAGTCGCCGACATGGGCCAGGGTAAAGCGCCTGCCGCGCAACACCAGCGCGCTAAGCGTGGTCAGCAACGGCTGGCCGCTGCCCTGGGCGCGCAACCAGCGGTTCTGCGCCAGCAGCAGGCGGTCGAGGGCCTGGGCCACGCTCCAGGTGGCTGGGGTGGCGTAGTAATCCAGAGCCAGTGCCTGCAGGCTGGCCCGCGCCGCGAGGCCGCCATCGGCACATTGGCTTACGCCGTCGGCCAAGGCGAACAGGTAGCCTTTGCTGGCGGCCAGCTCTGGTGCCGGCGTGACCAGGCGCAGGGCGTCCTGGTTTTCCTCGCGCGGCCCGGTGGCGCTGGCCTGGGCAAAGCTCAGTTGCAGACTCATCGGCGTGCCTCAGACCCGCGCTGCGGTGACTGCAGTCGAGCCCCAGGTGGTGCGCCAGCGCTGTTTCACACCGTGCAGGCCGAACCAGGCCAGCAGGCCCAGGCTGGCGAACAGCCACAACCCCATCTGGTAGTCACCGGTGTGCTGTTTGATGGTGCCCAGCCCGGCCGCCAACAGGAAGCCGCCGATGCCGCCGGCCATGCCGATCAGGCCGGTCATTACCCCGATCTCTTGGCGGAAGCGTTGCGGTACCAGTTGGAATACCGCGCCATTGCCCGCCCCCAGGCCGAGCATGGCGCTGACGAACAGCGCCAGTGCGGCCGCGGCAGAGGGCAGGTTGAAACCGACTGCGGCAATGCAGATGGCGGCCACGCCGTACATGCCCAGCAGGGTGCGGATGCCGCCAAAACGGTCAGCCAGGGCGCCGCCGAGCGGGCGCATCAGGCTGCCGGCGAACACGCAAGCGGCGGTGTAGTAGCCGGCGGTGACCGGGCTCAGGCCGTATTGGTCGCTGAAGTAGCCGGGCAGGGCGCTGGCCAGGCCGATGAAGCCGCCGAAGGTGACGCTGTAGAAGAACATGAACCACCAGCTGTCACGGTCGCCCAGTGCCTTGAGGTAGTCGGCCATGGCTTTCGGCTTGGGCCGTTGTGGGGCATTGCGCGCCAGCAGGGCGAACACCACCAGCGCCAGTGACAGCGGGATCAAGGCAAAGCCGAATACATTGTTCCAGCCAAAGGCCGCTGCCAGTGCCGGTGCCAGCAAGGCAGCGAACACCGTGCCGGAGTTGCCCGCGCCGGCGATGCCCATGGCCTTGCCCTGGTGCTGTGGCGGGTACCACTGCGAGGCCAGCGGCAGCGAGACGGCGAAGGAAGCACCGGCAAAGCCCAGGAACACGCCTAGCAGCAGTGCCTGTTCATAGCTGTGCACGCCAAGGTGCCAGGCCGCAGCCAGGGCGACGATAACCACCACCTGGGCGATCAGGCCGGCAGTCTTGGGCGACAGGCGGTCGACCAGAACGCCCAAGGCAAACCGCAGGAGCGCCCCGGCCAGGATCGGCGTGGCGACCATCAGGCCCCGTTGTTGTGCGCTCAGTTGCAGGTCGGCAGCAATCTGCACCGCCAGCGGGCCCAGCAGGTACCAGACCATGAAGCTGAGGTCGAAGTACAGAAACGCGGCGAACAGCGTGGGCACATGCCCGGATTTCCAGAAGCTGGTACTCATCGAACACCTCACTCGGTAGTACAACGGAACGAAAAAGACGTCGCCACCCGCTCCACGAGGTGGAGGGGCGAGCGACGTCTTTGTCGGGATTCAAGTGGGGTAACCGCCGTTGGCTACCGGTACGATTTGTCGAGCAAGAGATGGGCCAACTTCTGGCGCGGCCGGCAAGAGATTTTCAGCGCGTCAGCCGAGCATCTCATGCATGGCAATGATCTGTTCGGCCACCTGGATCAGCTTCTGCTGCCGGCTCATGGCCTGGCGACGCATCAGGGTATAGGCCTGCTCTTCGTTGCAATCCTTCATCTTCATCAGCAATCCCTTGGCTTGCTCGATGCGCTTGCGTTCGGCCAATTGCTGATCGCGCGCCAGCAACTGCGCCTTGAGTGCCTGGTCGCTTTCGAAGCGGGCCATGGCCACATCCAGGATCGGCTGCAGCCGCGCAGCGTGGATGCCCTCGACGATATAGGCGCTGACCCCTGCCTGAATCGCCTGGCGCATCATCCCGGGGTCGTGCTCGTCGGTGAACAACACGATGGGCCTGGGCTGGTCACGGCTGACCAGCACCACCTGTTCCATCACATCGCGGTCTGGTGAGTCGGTATCGATCAGCACCACGTCCGGGCGCACCGTTTCGACGCAGGCGGGAAGGTCGATGGTCAGGTCCGGGGCTTCGATGACCTCGAAGCCGGCCTCACTCAACGCCGCCCTGAGACGACCAAGCTTGCTCTGGGTATCGTCGATCAGCAGGATGCGCAACATGTTCGTCCCCCCCCTCACGCGCCGACACGGGCATCGGGCAGGTCGCCCAAGGCATGCAAGCTGAAACTGCGGGCATAGCCGAAGGGGTCGCTGCCGTCCCAGCGGGAGCCATCGATCAGCAGGCTGCTGCGCATCGGTTGGTCCGGGCAAGCGATGCCCAGGCTCTGTGCGGCCTCGCTGTACAACTGCAGTTGCTGGACCTGCCGGGCCACGCCGAGGTAGTCGGGGTCTTCGCGCAGCAGGCCCCAGCGGCGGAACTGGGTCATGAACCACATGCCGTCGGACAGGTAGGGCAGGTTGGCCCGGCCTTGGTCGAACAGGCGCAGGGCGTGTGGGTCTTGCCACTCATTGCCCAGGCCATCCTCATAGTGGCCGAGCAGGCGGGGGGCTATGCTGTCCAGCGGGGTGTCCAGGTAGGCGCTTGCGCTCAGCAGTTGCGCGGTGCTGCGGCGGTTTTCCGGGCTTTGCTCGATGAACCGGCTGGCGGTGAGGATCGCCTTGATCAGCGCACGGGCGCTGTTGGGATATTGCCCGGCAAAGGCGCGTGTGCAGGCCAGGACCTTTTCCGGGTGATCCGGCCAGATCGACTGGCTGGTGGCCAGGGTGAAGCCTTGGCCTGTGGCCACGGCGTCGGCGGCCCAGGGCTCACCGACGCAGAAGCCGTCAATGCGCCCGGCTTGAAGGTGTGCAGCCATCTGCGCCGGTGGCACCACGACGCTGTCGACGTCGCGCAGCGGGTGGATGCCGTGGCTGGCCAGCCAGTAATACAGCCACATGGCGTGGGTGCCGGTGGGGAAGGTCTGGGCGAACGTCAGGCGCGCGCCATGCTGGTGCACCAGGCGTGCCAGTGCCTCAGGGTTGGTCACGCCCTTGCGCTGCAGGGCAGGGGACAGGTTGATAGCCTGGGCGTTCTGGTTCAGCCCCATGAGCACGGCCATGTCGTTGGCAGGTACGCCGCCAATGCCCAGGTGCACGGCGTAGACCAGGCCATACAGGCAGTGCGCGGCGTCCAGTTCGCCGCTGACCAGCTTGTCGCGCAGCCCGGCCCACGAGCCTTGGCGCTTGAGGTTGAGGGTAAGGCCGTGCTGCTGGGCGAAGCCCTGGGTGGCGGCGACCACTACCGAAGCGCAGTCGGTCAGGGCCATGTAGCCGATGTTCAGGCTGGTTTTTTCCGGCGCGTCGCTGCCGTTGACCCAGGCCAGGGGCGTTGCTCGGGGTACAGTGTTCACAAGAGTCCTCGCCCTTACTGATAAGGCTGTGGGCTGAAAGGGTGCAACCGATGTGCCAAGCGCTCCACGATTTGCTGTCCTGCCAGCTCCTCGCTGGCTATAATCGCCCCCTCACTCACCCTGAGCCTTGCCCGCCCATGTATACCCTGGCCCGCCAGCTGCTGTTCAAGCTTTCCCCGGAAACTTCCCACGACCTGTCCCTGGACCTGATCGGCGCCGGTGGCCGTATGGGCCTCAACGGCATGCTGTGCAAGCAACCGGCATCATTGACGGTTTCGGTCATGGGCTTGAACTTCGCCAACCCGGTGGGGCTCGCAGCCGGCCTGGACAAGAACGGCGCGGCCATCGACGGCTTCGCCCAGTTGGGCTTCGGTTTTGTCGAAATCGGCACTGTCACCCCGCGTCCGCAGCCTGGCAACCCCAAGCCGCGGTTGTTCCGTCTGCCGGAAGCCACGGCCATCATCAACCGCATGGGCTTCAACAACCTGGGCGTTGATCACCTGCTCGAGCGCGTACGCGCTTCGCGCTACAAGGGGGTACTGGGCATCAACATCGGCAAGAACTTCGATACACCGGTCGAGCGTGCCGTCGATGACTACCTGATCTGCCTGGACAAGGTCTACACCGCCGCCAGCTACATCACGGTCAATGTCAGCTCGCCAAATACCCCGGGCCTGCGCAGCCTGCAGTTCGGGGACTCGCTCAAGCAGTTGCTCGACGCCCTGGCCGAGCGCCGCGAGCAACTGGCCGGTACACATGGCAAGCGCGTGCCGCTGGCAATCAAGATTGCGCCGGACATGAGCGACGAAGAAACGGCGCTGGTGGCCGCCGCGCTGATGGAGTCGGGCATGGATGCGGTGATCGCCACCAACACCACGCTGGGCCGTGAAGGTGTCGAAACATTGCCGTACGGTGGCGAGGCGGGTGGCCTTTCGGGCGCACCGGTGCTGGAGAAAAGCACTCATATCGTCAAGGTGCTGGCAGGTGAGCTGGGCGGCAAGTTGCCGATCATTGCCGCCGGTGGCATTACCGAAGGCCGCCATGCTGCCGATAAGATCGCGGCCGGGGCGAGCCTGGTGCAGATCTACTCGGGCTTCATTTACAAGGGGCCGGCGCTGATTCGCGAAGCGGTGGATGCTATCGCGGCAATGCCGCGGTGACCTGACAAGCCCGCCCCAGCAGGGACAGTGTGGGTACAGCTGATGAGATTTTCCAAGGCATAAAAAAGGGCCCCTTCAAGGGGCCCCTGGGCCTTCGCCCGCCGCCCGGATGGGGCGTGCATGGTAAATCGAATTCAGTGTCCTCGTTCAGCCAACGGCGTGATTTTCGTTGAGTCTATGGATGCCAGCGGTGCCAGTCATTCCGTCCCAGTTATCACCGCGACCTTCACGCCAGCCGTTGATCCAGGCTTGGCGAACAGAAGGAAGATTGAAGGGGCAAAGTTCGCGGGATTTGCCGGTGACCCCGTATTGGTAACCACGTGAATATGCTCTTTCCAACGGATCACGCTTAAGTCTTCTCATAGGGTGTTGCCCTCACTTGTTGACTGTAATGTCCCGTCGGCCTCTCCGAGGCCGGGCAGAGTCGTTCTGCCGGTTTGCGCTCGCTGCCGGCGTGGCGAGCTGAAAGTGCCGCCTCGTTGCGAAGTGGCCTGAGACCAGTTCTATCGAATGCGAGTCACGGTGTGAATGACCGATTTGTCATAAGCACGTAACCTTTCCAAGGGTGAGGGGATAAGTAAATAAATGCGACTCAACCTTGTTTGCTGTTTAGCCCCGTATTGATCGGGTTTTGCCGTTCTTTGACGTCATTTCGCCAGCGTTGATGCGGATGACAGAAATAATTTGAAATGCGACGAAGGGTCACATCGGCCCGCAGATCGCCAGAATTTCTCGTACTGCCTGATGATCTAAGCTGTCTTTGCCACTGGGCCAAGCACGGATCGGTCAGGCGGCCCGGCTTTTCTGCCGCACGTTGTGTGCCGCAGAAGGCCACCCGCACGCCTGCTGGAAAGGTGTACGGGCAAACATCGCGGGGCGATGCGTCGCCCCGTCAGTCAAATAGCCCAAGGCGCTGGAATACTCATGTCGGACCGTTTCGAACTTTACCTCACCTGTCCCAAAGGCCTTGAAAGCCTGCTCGCCGAAGAGGCCAAAAGCCTCGGCCTTGACGAGGTGCGCGAGCACACCTCGGCCATTCGCGGCGCCGCCGACATGGAAACTGCCTACCGCCTGTGTGTCTGGTCGCGGCTGGCCAACCGCGTATTGCTGGTGCTCAAGCGCTTCTCGATGAAGAACGCCGACGACCTTTACGACGGTGTGCACGCGGTTGACTGGGCCGACCACCTGGCAGCCGACGGCACCCTGGCTGTGGAGTTCAGCGGCCATGGCTCCGGCATCGACAATACCCACTTCGGTGCGCTGAAGGTCAAGGATGCCATCGTCGACAAGCTGCGTAACCGTGAAGGCCTGCGCCCGTCCGTGGAAAAGATCGACCCTGACGTGCGTGTGCACCTGCGCCTGGACCGCGGCGAGGCCATTCTGTCCCTCGACCTGTCCGGGCACAGCCTGCACCAGCGTGGCTACCGCCTGCAGCAAGGTGCCGCGCCGCTGAAGGAAAACCTGGCGGCAGCGGTGCTGATCCGTGCTGGCTGGCCGCGTATCGCGGCCGAAGGTGGTGCCCTGGCCGACCCGATGTGCGGTGTGGGTACCTTCCTGGTCGAGGCCGCGATGATCGCCGCCGATATCGCCCCCAACCTCAAGCGCGAACGCTGGGGCTTCAGCGCCTGGCTCGGCCATGTGCCGGCGCTGTGGCGCAAGGTGCATGACGAGGCTCAGGCGCGCGCGCAGGCCGGCCTGGCCAAGCCACCATTGTGGATCCGTGGCTACGAGGCTGACCCGCGGCTGATCCAGCCGGGTCGCAACAACGTCGAGCGTGCCGGCTTGGGCGACTGGGTGAAGATCTACCAAGGCGAAGTCAGCACCTTCGAGCCACGCCCGGACCAGAACCAGAAAGGCCTGGTCATCAGCAACCCGCCCTACGGTGAGCGTCTGGGTGACGAAGCCAGCCTGCTGTACCTCTACCAGAATCTGGGCGAGCGCCTGCGCCAGGCCTGCATGGGCTGGGAAGCAGCGGTATTCACCGGCGCGCCGCAACTGGGCAAGCGCATGGGCATTCGTAGCCACAAGCAGTACGCGTTCTGGAACGGCGCATTGCCATGCAAGCTACTGCTGTTCAAGGTGCAGCCTGACCAGTTCGTCACGGGTGAACGCCGCGAAGCGCAGCCTGAAGGCAGCGAAACACGTCAGCAGGCGCCGCAGGCCAGTGAGCCAGCGCGGCTGTCGGAAGGGGCGCAGATGTTCGCCAACCGCCTGCAGAAGAACCTCAAGCAACTGGGCAAGTGGGCCCGTCGCGAGCAGGTCGACTGCTACCGCCTGTACGATGCCGACATGCCCGAATATGCCTTGGCGGTCGACCTGTACCAGGACTGGGTACACGTGCAGGAATACGCCGCGCCACGTTCGGTCGACCCGGACAAGGCTCAGGCGCGTCTGCTCGATGCACTGGCGGCCATCCCGCAGGCGCTGGGCATTTCGCCGCAGCGTGTAGTGCTCAAGCGTCGCGAGCGGCAAAGCGGTACGCGCCAGTACGAACGTCAGGCTACCGAGGGCCGCTTCCAGGAGGTGAACGAAGGTGGCGTCAAGCTGCTGGTCAACCTCACCGACTACCTGGATACCGGCCTGTTCCTCGACCACCGCCCGATGCGTATGCGCATCCAGCGCGAGGCCGCTGGCAAGCGCTTCCTCAACCTGTTCTGCTACACCGCCACGGCCACCGTGCACGCGGCCAAGGGCGGTGCGCGCAGCACCACCAGCGTCGACCTGTCGAAAACCTACCTGGACTGGGCACGGCGCAACCTGGCGCTCAATGGCTATTCCGAGCGCAACCGCCTGGAGCAGAGCGATGTAATGGCCTGGCTGGAAGGCAACCGTGACAGCTACGACCTGATCTTCATCGACCCGCCAACCTTCTCCAACTCCAAGCGTATGGAAGGCGTATTCGACGTGCAGCGTGATCATGTGCAACTGCTGGACCTGGCCATGGCCCGTCTGGCGCCGGGTGGCGTGCTGTATTTCTCCAACAACTTCCGCAAGTTCCAGTTGGACGAACACCTGATGGCGCGGTACGTGGTAGAAGAAATCAGCGCCCAGACCCTGGACCCGGACTTCGCCCGTAATAACCGTATCCATCGCGCCTGGCGTATGCAGCTTCGGTGAGGCGACGAGGTACATTGCGCGGCTAATGGCCAATAGCTATAACTGAGGGCAGGGCAAGATAATCCGCAGGACGCTGACGTGACGAGATGGGTGTATGTCAAAGTGTGGCGTGCGTGCGCGGTTGCTTGGCTTGTGCACAGAGAGGGCGTCCGCCTGGGTGATGGCGCTGATCGCACTGGTGGCCGGCGGCTTGTTGACCGCTGTCTTGGCATTTGCCGCGCACACCTTCTACAAGCAGCAGCTGCGCCAGCGCTTCGAGTTGCTGGCCAGCGAGCGCTTCAGCCGTATTGCCGAGCGCTTTGACGAACAGCAGCAGCGCCTGGATGGGCTTCGGCGGTTTTTCAGCTTTTCCAACGAAATCACCCCGCGCGAATTCGAAGGCTATGCTCGGCCATTGCTGCAACGCACCCTGGCCTATGCCTGGGCGCCCCGCGTCGAGGCTGTGCAACGCGCCGAATTCGAGCGTCTGGCCAGTGCCCATACCGGCCCAGGCTATGTGATCCGTGACCAGGACGCGCAAGGCCAATGGCGCCCGGCGTCGCAGCGCGACCATTACTTTCCGGTGCTCTATACCCAATCGGGCGAACGGCCTGGGTTGCCTTATGGCCTGGACCTCGCTGGTCAAAGCGGGCCCCAGGCGGCCCTGGCGCGGGCGCTGGGGCCGGGCAGCATGGCGGTGTCCGAGCCATTGGCCCTGTTCGATTCCCGCTCGGCAGAGCGCGGCCTGCTGATGGTGGCGCCGGTATTTTCCGATGCCGATCCTCGCGGTGCGGCAGCCGGTTATGTGGTGGCCTTGCTGAGCATGCGCGAGCTGGTCGGCGACGGTCGGCCGGTCGCGGCTGATGACAACCTTGTCGTGCGCATCACGGACCCGTCTGGGTTACAAGGCCCGGTCGTGATGTTCGATTCGCAAAATCCGGTCGCGCCCTTGGCCCTGGCCAGCAATCAGTTGTTGCGCCTGGCCGATCACCATTTCCAGCTGAGCATTCAACCGAGCCAGGCGTTCGTGCAGTGGAACCGCTCCTCGGCAGTGCTGGCGGTCGGTTTGTTGGGCGGATTGTTGAGCTTGTTGCTCAGCGTGCTGCTCTACAGCCTGTTCAGCCAGCGTCAGCGCGCCCTGGCCCTGGTGGCGCAGCGTACTGCAGAGTTGCAGGTCAGCGAGCAGTCGTTGCGTGGCACCCACAACCAACTGCGCAGTGTGCTGGATGCCGCGACCCAGGTGGCGATCATCGCCACCAACCTCAAAGGGGTGGTCAGCACGTTCAACGCCGGTGCCGAACGCATGCTCGGTTACGCGGCCAGCGAAGCGATCGGCCGGTTGCGCCTTGAAGACCTGGTACTGCCGGAGGAGCTCAACCTGCGTGCCCAGGCCTTGAGCTTGCGCTTTGGCCGCGCCATTGCTGGCGGCCAGGCGATGTTCGCTGAAACGGTGCAGGCGCACGGGGCCGAGCCCGGCGAGTGGACCTTGCTACGTGCCGATGGCAGCCAGCTGGTCGCCAACATGCTGGTGACTGCCATGCTCGACGAACAGGGGTTGTGGGTTGGCTACCTGGCCATCTGCATTGACGTTACCGAGCGGTGCCGGGTGCATGAGGCGTTGGCTGCACGTGACCGGTTGCTGGAAAAGCTCAGCGCCGAGGTGCCGGGCGGCATCTACCAATACCGCCTGGACGCCAATGGCCATTCGTGCTTTCCATACGCCAGCATGGGCCTGTATGACATTTACGAGGTCGACCTGATGCAGTTGCGTGAGGATGCCGCGGCGGTGTTCGAACGTATCCACCCTGATGACCTGGAGCGTGTGCGCCGCTCGGTGCGCTATTCGGCCGAACACCTGTCACCCTGGCGCGAGGAGTATCGTGTCTGCCTGCCACGGGCGGGGCTGCGCTGGGTGCGTGGCGAGGCAACGCCGGAAGTGGGCGAGCAGGGCTGCACCCTGTGGCATGGCTACCTGACAGACATCTCCGACCTGAAGGGCGTGGAGGAAGAGTTGCGGGCGCTGTCGGTCACCGACTCGCTGACCGGAATCCATAACCGTCGCTACTTCCAGGAGCGGCTCAAGATCGAACTGGAACGGGCCCAGCGCGATGGCTTGGCACTGTCGGTGATCATGCTCGACATCGATCACTTCAAGCGCATCAACGACCGTTTCGGTCATGCCGTCGGCGACCGGGTGTTGCGCAGCCTGTGCCAGCGCATCGGTCAGCGTCTACGCCGTACCGATGTGTTCTGCCGCTTGGGCGGGGAAGAGTTCATGGTGCTTTGCCCGGGCAGTGATGTCGACCAGGCGCGGCTGCTGGCGTTGGAGTTGTGGCAAGGGGTGCGCAATGTGCCGGTGGAAGGTGTGGGCCAGGTGACCGCGAGCTTTGGTGTGGCGCAGTGGCGGTCGGGCGAGGGCGCCGATGCCTTGCTGTTGCGCGCCGATGCCGGCGTGTACGCGGCCAAACAGGCCGGCCGGGACCGGGTGGAGGGAGAGCCGGTATAAAACAGTGCGCGCGGTCGGCGTAGGGGCCGCTTTGCGGCCCTTGCGCGACGCAAGGCCGCTCCCGCGTCGACCGCGGAAGCCGGCCCGGGTAATGCCGGTGGAGTCAGTTGGACGCTGTGCTGCCAGCCAGCTTCGGCTGGCGATACAGGTCAAGCAACACCTGGTCCAGCACCTGCGAGGCTCCCCACGGTTTCGGATCGTTGAGGATCGCCGCCACCGCCCAGGTATGCCCGTTGCGGTCACGGCTGAAGCCGGCAATCGCACGCACAGTGTTCAGTGTGCCGGTCTTGATATGGCCTTCACCGGTCATCGCAGTGCGCTTGAGACGCTTGCGCATCGTGCCGTCCATGCCCACCAGCGGCATCGAGCTCATGAACTCGGCCGCGTAAGGGCTCTTCCAGGCGGCTTTGAGCATCTCGGCCATTTCCCGGGTACTGACCCGTTCGGCACGCGACAGGCCAGAGCCGTTTTCCATCACCAGATGCGGCGCGGTAATGCCCTTTTTCGCCAGCCATTGGCGTACCACGCGTTGGGCAGCACGGCCGTCGTCGCCATCGGCATCGGTGCGGAACTGCGCGCCAAGGCTTAGGAACAGCTGCTGGGCCATGGTGTTGTTGCTGTACTTGTTGATGTCGCGGATCACTTCCACCAGGTCGGGCGAGAAGGCGCGGGCCAGCAGGCGAGCGCTCTTGGGCACATTCTCGATGCGGTCGCCACCCTGGATGTTGCCACCCAGTTCGCTCCAGATCGCGCGCACGGCACCGGCGGCGTAGGTTGGGTGGTCGAGCAGCGACAGGTAGGTTTGCGAGTTGCAGCCGTCACCCAGTTGGCCGCTGACCGTTACACTGATGCCGTCGGCCTGAGGCACCGGGTTGTAGCGCACATCACCGGTGCATTTCTTCGAGGCTACCGCCTTGACCTGGTTGTCGATGCGGATGCGGGCAATAGGCGGCTCGACTGCGACGGTGACTTTGCCACCGTCATTGCGGGCCACGAAACGCAGGGCCTTGAGGTTGACCAGCAGCGAGTCGGGCTTGACCAGGAACGGCTTGTTCTCATCACCGCCGTCGTCGTTGAACTGCGGCAGGTTGGGTTGCACGAAGTGGCTGCGGTCCAGTACCAGGTCACCGGTGACGGTGCGCACGCCATTGGCGCGCAGGTCACGCATCAGCAGCCACAGCTTTTCCATGTTCAGTTTGGGGTCACCGCCACCTTTAAGGTAGAGGTTGCCGTTAAGCACGCCGTTGTTCAGGGTGCCGTCAGTGTAGAACTCGGTTTTCCACTGGAAGGTCGGGCCAAGCAGCTCGAGGGCGGCGTAGGTGGTAACCAGTTTCATGGTCGACGCCGGGTTCACCGACACATCGGCATTGAATACGGTCGGGGTGCCGGGGCCGTCCAGCGGCAGCATCACCAGCGACAGCGCTGTGTCCTGCAGTTTGTTGGCCTTGAGCGCCTGCTGCACTTTGGCAGGCAGGGTGGTATTGACGGCGGCGTGGCTGGGCAAGGCAAGCGGCAACAGCAGGCCGGCAAGAACGAGGGGACGAAGCATTTTGATCATAGTGAGCGAATACCCTGCGGCGAGGGAAAAGGGCTTTGGGGCTGTAAGAGATGATGGCCCCACGACGTAAACAGTACGCATTATGCCCCAAGCGCAGCCGCGATGCGTCACGTTCGACGGAAAAGCATCGTCAATAAAAAGGCCACCCGAATGGGGTGGCCTTTTCAGCAGTCAACCTTCTCAGCCCGAAGCTGACAAGTATCACTCAGCCTTGTTGATCGGCTTTTCCGGGTACCAGGCGTCCAGCAGCGGGCTGACTTCGACCTTGGTCAGTTCGCCACGGCCCTTCAGCCAGGCCTCAACGGCAGCGCGCTGTTCTTCGCTGACCGAGCCGCGCTTGACCGAGCACACCAGGCCGAAATCGTCACCGCCTACATAATCCAGGCCGTTGGCGTCCATGGCTTCTTCCAGGAACGCGTCGAGGAAAGCATCGATTGCCTGGTCGTCCAGATCTTCCTTGAATTCCAGGTTCAGCTCGAAGCCCAATTCCTGAAACTCGTCGACACACAGCTTCTTGCGCAGACGACGGGAGCGGTTTGTGGCCATGAAACAATCCTCTTAGGTAATAACGCCGCGCAGTCTACCAGTTAACATGGCTGGCTGCCTGCCTGAGTGTCTGTGCTTGTGGCCAATTCCTTGGCCAGCGCACGTTCCACTCGGCACATATGCCGTGCCAGCGCCTGGCGCCGCAGGCGCACCTGGGCAGTGGACAAGCCGCTGGCCTCGAGGGCTTCACAGGCCGCCATCAGGTCAGGGGCTTCCAGCATCCGCGCGGCGCTGAGCACCTTGTGGGCCTGCTCGGCAATGGCGCCGCTGTCATGCTGCGGGTGCAGCGCCATCAGGCTGGCCAGGTCGGCCTGAAGGCTCTGATGCAAGGCTTCCAGGAAGCGCTGACGGTCGACCGGGTCAGGCCCGACCACGGCGGCCAGGCCGTCCAGCTGGTACAGCCTGCGGCGGGGGCGGCGCTGGCGGCGCGGGCGAATGCCAGCCAGGCGCTGGCTGAGGGTGCTCAGGCTGATGGGCTTGAGCAGGCAGTCGTCCATGCCGGCGGTCAGGCACTTGCGGCGTACTTCGGGCTGTGCGTTGGCGGTATAGCCGAGGATGGTGCAGCGTGGCCGCTTGCCATGGCGTTCTTCGGCGCGCACGGCAGTCGCCAGCTGGTAACCGTTCATGTGCGGCATGTTGCAGTCGAGTACCAGTACATCGAACTCGCCTGTGCGCCAGGCGGCCAGGCCTTCTCGCCCATCGCGGGCGCTGGCGTGCTCCAGGCCCAGGTAGCCAAGTTGTTGCGCCATCAGTTGCAGGTTGGCCGGGTGGTCATCAATGACCAGCACGTTCAGCCGTGGGTCGGGCACGTCGAGCTGCTCGGGCAGCGGTGTCGGCTGCGCTGCGCCATCAACCCGTTGCAGCGGCATCTTCAGGCGTACCTGGGTACCGACATCCTCCAGGCTTTTCATGGTCAGGCTGCCGCCCATCATTTCGCACAGGTTGCGGCAGATGGCCAGGCCCAGCCCGGTACCTGCACGGGCGCCCTGGCTGTGCGGGTTGGCCTGGATGAACGGGTTGAACAGGCGCAGCAGGTCATCGGGGTGGATGCCAATGCCACTGTCGCGCACCTCCAGCTCCAGTACTGCCGGTGTGCTGGTACCATCATCCAGCAAGCCGACGCAGATGCGCACCTGACCATGCTCGGTGAACTTGATGGCATTGCTCACCAGGTTGGACAGCACCTGCTTGAAGCGCAGCGGGTCAAGCAGGACATGGCAGCGTGCGGCCGGGGCGATCTGCACCTCCAGGGCCAGGCCTTTCTGCCGCGCCTGGCCATCGAACATGCGCCCCACCGATTCGACCAGCGCCGCCAGGTCGACCACCTCCGGGGCCAGGGACAAGTGCCCGGACTCGATGCGTACGATGTCGAGAATGTCACCGATCAGGCCTAGCAGGTCTTTGGCCGAATGGTGCGCCAGTTCCAGCGCGCTGCGGTCCACCCGGCCCTGGTCGGCGCGCTTTACCGCCAGTTCCAGCATGCCGATCACGGCGTTCATCGGGGTACGGATTTCGTGGCTGATGGTTGCCAGGAACGTGCTCTTGGCGCGGTTGGCATCGTCGGCCTGCTGCTTGGCCTGGCGCAGTTCCATGACCAGTTGGCGGCGTTCGCTGATGTCGATCCAGCCACCGATGATCCCCTGCACCTCACCCAGGGAGTCGCGGTACGGCAAGATCCAGTGGTAGATGGTCAGGTCCCGGCCCTTGATCCGTAATGGACGGTCCTTGATCAGCGGCGAGCCAGCAGCCATGACTTTCTGGTAATCGGCCTGGATCTGCAGGGCCTGCTCGGAATCGGCAAACAGGCTGTCGTTCAGTTTTCTGCCGATCACTTGATCGGAGCGGGCCTGCACCGCTTCAAGGTAGCTGTAGTTGCAACTTTTCAGGCAACCCTCGCGGTCACGCACATACATGGGGTGGGGCGTACCGTTGAGCAGGGCGCGCATGAATGCCAGTTGGTCGTTCAGCGCGCGTTCGGCGCGCTGGCGTTGGCGAATCTGCAGGCGCAGGCGGGCATTCCAGAGCAAGGCCAGCAGCAGAAGTACGGCCGTGGCCAGCACCACCTGCAGGGCAAGCCGGCTGTAGCCTTTGGTGTTGTCATCCTCATGCCTGCCAAAGCCGCGCCAGCGGTTGTTGATTATCCCCAGCTCCTCCGGTGAGATGCTCAGCAAAGCCTTGTCGAGGATAGACAACAGCGCCGGTGACGGGGCTGTGGTGGCCATGGCGAAGTTGGCGGGTTCGCTGTCGACCGAGGTGCGGATGACCAACTCGGGGTTGCTGGCCAAGGCGTGGTTGGCGTCGATCAGGGTGGTGATCACCGCATCGACGGCCCCGCTGTTGAGCAACGCCATGGCGTAGAACGCGCTTTCGGTCTCGACCCAGCTTATCTTTGGATAGTCCCGGGACAGCATGGCGTTCAGGGTGCTGTAGCGGGTAATGGCGATGCGATGCCCCTGCAACTGCTCCAGTGAACTCAGTGTGTTGTTGCCCTTGCGGTTCACCAGCACATAGGCGCTTTCGAGGTAGGGGCGGCTGATTTGCAGATCGTCCCCTGCTTTCCCGGCACTGGCCAGTGCGGCGATGACATCAGCCCGGCCATCCTTGAGGCGGGCGACCATGTCGGCAATGCCATTGGCGCGCTGCACTTCGAAACGCAACCCGGTGCGCAGGCGAATGAGCTCCAGCAGGTCGGCGGTGATGCCTCGGAAATGCCCCGAATCATCGAAATAGGACAGAGGCGCAGCCGCGTCATCTGCCGCCACCCGCATCACGGGATGCTTCTGCAACCACTGTTGCTCGGCCTCGCTCAACTGCAGTTGGCGATCGCTCAGCAGCAGGTCGCTGCCAGCACTCCAGCGTTTGAAGATACTGGAGCGTATGGCCGGGCTCTGCCTGTCCAGGATGGAGTTCACCAGGTCCAGCAGCACGGTATCTTGCTGGCGCAAGGCAAAACCGAAGCCGATGGCCTCGTGCTTGCCGAAGTTGGCCATGCGCAGGCCGGGCAGATGGCCGCGGTTGAGCTGATAGTGCGTGGAGATGGTATCGCCGATGAACACGTCGGCCTGGCCGAACGCGACGGCATTCAGTGCCTGGCTGGAAGAACCGAAGGCCAGTAGGTCGGCCTTTGGGTAGACGCTGAGGACTTCCTGTCTGGGCAAATAGTGGTAGAGCATGCTCAGGCGCATGCCGGCAAGGTCCATGTCCAGCGCCCGGTTCTCGTCTTCACGCGTTACCAGTACGGGCTGGTCGACGGCGTAGGGCTGCGACAGTACCAGGCCGTCACTGGCCGCTTCGTAGCCATTGGCGCTGCCCAGCAGGTCGATATCGCCGTGTCGTAGCGCCTCCACTGCTGCCTGCCGGCTGGAGAAACGCAGCACCCTCACTGGTAACTGCAAGGCCTTGCCGATCAGGCTTGCATATTCGGCGGTCAGGCCCTGGTAGTCGTTGCCGCCACCGGTGATGTCGAACGGCGGATAGTCGGGTGCCGAGGTGCCCAGCACCAGTTCCTGACGGTCTTCGAGCCATTGTCGTTGTTCGGACGTGAGCACGGGCTGGACCGGTCGGGCCGATGAGCGCGCGATCAACGTAAAGGAAGCGGCTTCGCGGTGGCTGGCCTGTGCTGCGCCGCTGAACAGCAGCAGGGCGAGCAGCAGACGATTGATAGATCGGGCCATGACCACGTTAGACCAGCGCGTTGCGCTTGGCCATCTCGATCAGGTCGACCAGCGTATTGACTTGCAGCTTGTGCATGAGGCGTTTCTTGTAGGTACTGACAGTCTTGCTGCTGAGGAACATGCCCTTGGCAATTTCCTTGTTGCTGCGGCCTTGGGCGAAGAGTTGAAGTACCATCAGTTCGCGGTCATTTACCTGGCGGAAAAGTTGCAGGTCACTGTCGGTCGCCTGGTTGTTTTTTATTGCCTGGCTGGGGAAGTAGTTATAACCGGCCAGTACGGCCTTTATTGCGCTGAGCAGTTCACTCAGGTCTTCCTGCTTGCAGACATAACCTGCTGCGCCCGAGTGCATGCAACGTACCGCAAACAATGCCGGGGACTGTGCAGTCAATACCAGAACCTTCAAGGGCAGGGCCATGCTCTGAAAGCGGGCCAGCACCTCCAGGCCGTCTAGCTTGGGGATGCTGATGTCCAGGATGACCAGGTCGGGGTTGCTCTCGCGGATCATCTGCATGGCGTCTACGCCGTTGTCCGACTCGCCGACAATCTTGTAATTCTGGTTTTCCAGCAACATACGGACGGCCAGGCGAATGACCGGGTGGTCGTCAACGATAAATATGGAGTGCATGTTCAACTTCCCTGCGATCGATTGAGGGTGACAGAAGGCACCTTATCGCAGTTGGAAGTCCTCGGGCGTGCGAGGAATGGCTGTTAGGCTCATATGGGAAACGGCTTACAGGATAAAACAAAATAGACTACGTAATAGGCGCGTTTAACTAGATGTCAAAGCGATTTTGGTAACTTTTCATTAGTTTTTATTCGTGCTGTTTAGTCTGGCCCCCGTTGGTGTAGGAAGTTTCCTGCAAGTGTGGTGCAGCGTCTGGCCTGGCCCGCGCTGCACCTACGCGTTTCAGGTCGGGCTGGAGCGCCCGGTCATCTCCCGGGCCATTTCGCTGGCATAGCTGTCGGTCATGCCGGCGATGAAGTCGATCATGCGCAGGAAGGCGCTGTGCAACGAGGCATGCGGGTCTGGTGCATTGTTGCCGATCAGGTCCAGCACCCTGCGACTCTTGAACGATGGCGTACGTCCACCGTGCTGTTCCAGGGCTGCACCGCAGAACGTGTTCAGCAGAATCTCCAGGGTGGTGTAGGCGCCGATTTCGTGCAGGGTCTTGCGCTTGTCCTGGAAGATCTTGTTGCGTGCCATGTCCTTGGCTTGCAGTACGCAGCGTTTGGCTGGGCCATGCATGTGTTCCACCAGGTCGCCCGCCAGTTGCCCGGCCAGCAACGCCTGCTGTTGTTCGACGAAGGCGTGGGCGGCGGCGTTGGTCAGGTGTTCGATGGCCTTGCCGCGCAGGATGGCCAGTTTGCGTCGGCGGGAGTCGCGTGGGCCGAGCTGGCGGTAGGTTTCTGGCAGGTCATCGCCGACCAGATCGAGCAACAGCGCTTCGACTTCGGCGTATTGCAGCAGCTCCATTTCCAGGCCGTCTTCCAGGTCGATCAGCGCGTAGCAGATGTCATCGGCAGCCTCCATCAGATACACCAGTGGGTGGCGCGCCCAGCGCTGGTGTTCCAGCTGCGGCAGGCCGAGCTTGCGGGCGATCTGTTCGAGCAGGGGCAGTTCGCTCTGATAGCTGCCGAACTTGTGTTTCTTGTAGCCCAGGGCGTCGGCATGGCGGGCGCTCCAAGGGTACTTGAGGTAGGTGCCGAGGGTGGCATAGGTCAGCCGCGTCCCCCCATCGAACTGGTGGTATTCCAGTTGGGTGAGCACGCGAAAGCCTTGGGCATTGCCTTCGAAGTTGAGAAAGTCGGCCCGCTCGTCATCGCTCATGTCGTCCAGCCAGCCACGCCCGGCGGCCTGCTGGAACCAATGGCGAATGGCGTCCTCGCCGGAGTGGCCGAATGGCGGGTTGCCGATGTCGTGGGCCAGGCAGGCTGACTGCACGATCATCCCCAGGTCACTGGGGGCGCACCAGTCCGGCAGGTTGTCGCGCAGGGTTTCGCCGACGCGCATGCCCAGCGAGCGGCCGACGCAGCTGACTTCCAGCGAATGAGTCAGGCGCGTATGGATATGGTCGTTGCTCGACACCGGGTGCACCTGGGTCTTGCGGCCGAGGCGGCGGAAGGCGCCGGAGAAAATGATGCGGTCATGGTCTTTGTGGAAGGGGCTGCGCCCGAGTTCATCGGCGCTGTACAGGGCTTTGCCCAGCCGTTCGCGGGTAAGCAAGGTGTGCCAGTCCAAGGCGCGTTCTCCTGTAGTTTGAAGGCAGCAGCATAACCCGCAGCAAGGGCATTGTGCTGCCGGGACGCGCACTGGTCAGGGGCGGCGGCTGCCTTGCAGGTACAGGCGTACCAGCGGCAGCAGGGTGCTGCCCAACCGTACCAGGCGCGTCAGGTTGCCGCTGCGTACGCCCTTGCCGGTAAGAAAGCCCAGCGCCACCACGGCGCCGATGCCCCACAGTGGCGCATGCTTGATACCCAGGCCTTCATGTAACGAGCTGCCCATACCGCGCACGCGGCGCAGTGGTTCAAGCAACTGCCCGGACTCATGGCGGATTTCCTGGCGGTGCATCTCCATGCGCAGGCGCAGCAGCGCCTTGCGCAGTTCGCGCGGGTTACGCGTGTTTGGCAGTTCTGGCAGGCTCATGGCAACAGGCGCTCCCTGTCCTTGGCAAGTTCTTCGAGGGTGGCGCCGAAGGGCGATGATTCGTCGAACACCGCCGCCTTCAGGCGCATGGCACAGTACAGTGCGGCAATGCCATAGAACACGCACAGGCCAATGATACCGGTCAGTCGATAGCTGTCCCACAGCAGCACCAGCAGCAGCCCGGACAGTGCGGTCAGCAGCAGCAGGGCGAACACCAGCGCCAGGCCAGCGAACAGCAGCAGGCTCAAGGTGCGGCCCTTCTGCTCCTGTAACTCGATACCGAACAGCTCGATGTGACTGTGCAGCAGCCCCAGCATGGCTGCGCCCAGGCGCTTGCCCGAAGCGCCGGCGCCGTTGGCGTCATTCTCCATGGGTTCCCCTTAGCGCCGGTTGGCCAGCAGACCGATCAACAGGCCGACACCGGCCGCGATGCCGATCGCCTGCCACGGGTTTTCCTGCACGTACTGCTCGGCGCTGCCCAGCGCCGCCTGACCGCGTTCTCGTACCGAGTCCTGGGTCAGCTGCAGGGTTTCGCGGGCCTGGGCCAGGCGCTCGTGAATCTGCTCGCGCAATTCGTCGGCCTGGTCGCCGGCCAGGTTGGCGGTGTCGGCCAGCAGCTTCTCGGTGTCGCGCACCAAGGCCTGGAAGTCAGCCATCAATATCTCTTGTGCATTCTTTGCCGATTTGCTGGCCATGGGTCTCTCCCTGTCGATGAGTGTTGGTAGTTCGAGTGACAGCACGCATTGAAGGTTCAAGTGCGGGTGCTGGTATGGGCCTTGCTAAGTCTTTGCCACGTTGCGGAGCGCCTGTGACCGGTTTTGCGCCGATTCAGGGCGCCCACGCAGCGGATACCGATAAACCTTAACCCAATCCACGACAAACCCAAGAAAAAACCACGCAGGCTTCACCCCGCTCACCTGAACAGGGTAGGGGCTGGCACCGTTTCGGTGCAGGGATGCAGGTTCTTGAACTGTCCTGGTGCCTTTTTCAGCAGGTCTGCCTATTTCATGGAAAACATGCACAGCGCTATGGACTCTCTGGTCCACGGTTCCAATACCCTGTTCATTCTCATGGGCGCCATTCTGGTGCTGGCCATGCATGCCGGCTTTGCGTTTCTTGAAGTGGGCACGGTGCGCCACAAGAACCAGGTCAACGCCTTGTCGAAGATCCTCAGCGACTTTGCCATCTCGGCGCTGGTTTACTTCTTTATAGGCTACTGGATCGCCTATGGGGTCAACTTCTTCCAGCCGGCGACGACGCTGGCTGTCGACCATGGCTATGCGCTGGTCAAGTGCTTCTTCCTGCTGACCTTTGCGGCGGCGATTCCGGCGATCATTTCCGGGGGCATCGCCGAGCGGGCGCGATTCGTGCCGCAGTTGTGCGCCACGGCGTTGATCGTGGCGTTCGTCTATCCGTTCTTCGAGGGTGTGGTGTGGAACGGCAACCTGGGCGTGCAGGCTTGGCTGCAGGCACGCTTCGGCGCACCGTTCCATGACTTTGCCGGGTCTGTCGTGGTACATGCCATGGGGGGCTGGCTGGCGCTGGCGGCGGTACTGCTGTTGGGAGCGCGCCGTGGGCGTTACCGCGATGGCCGCTTGGTGGCGTTCGCGCCGTCGAGCATTCCCTTTCTGGCGCTGGGCTCGTGGATCCTCATCATCGGCTGGTTCGGGTTCAACGTCATGAGTGCTCAGACCTTGCAGGGCGTCAGCGGCCTGGTGGCGATCAACTCGCTGATGGCCATGGTGGGGGGGACCCTGTCAGCGTTGCTGGCCGGGCGCAACGACCCGGGCTTCCTGCATAACGGCCCGCTGGCCGGGCTGGTAGCGATCTGCGCAGGTTCCGATCTGATGCACCCGGTTGGAGCGCTGGTCACCGGCCTGGTGGCGGGGGCTCTGTTTGTCTGGACCTTCACCGCAGCGCAAAATCGCTGGAAAATCGACGATGTCCTGGGTGTGTGGCCGTTGCATGGCCTGTGTGGCGTGTGGGGGGGTATCGCCTGTGGTGTGTTCGGCCAGGTGGCGTTGGGCGGCATGGGCGGTGTCAGCCTGGTCAGCCAGCTGCTGGGCAGCCTGATGGGTGTGCTGGTGGCCTTGGCTGGTGGCTTTGCCGTGTACGGAGCAATTCGTGCGCTGCATGGCCTTCGCTTGAACCATGAGCAGGAGTTCCAGGGCGCGGACCTGTCGCTGCACCGAATCGGTGCTACCAGCCAGGATTGAGCCAGGTCAGGTGCAGGGTGGGCGTAGCGGGCCTAGAATAGGCTTCTGTGTACGCCAACCCGGGACCTGCCCCATGCTGCCTGAATGTCAACTGTTCGGTACCCTCGGCTGCCACCTGTGCGAAGTGGCCGAGGCCGTGTTGATGCCTCTCGTCGATCATGGCCTGCTGGTAGAGCTGGTCGACATCGCCGAGAACGAGCTTTTGTTCGAGCGTTATGGCCTGATCATTCCGGTGCTGAGGCGCTGTGACAACGGCGCCGAGCTGCACTGGCCGTTCGATACCGAACAAGTGGTGGCCTTTCTTGGGCAATGATGGCTGCAGAGGAGTTGCAACCCTGCTCCATGATCTGTGAAGCGAGCTGATGATCGTGTGGAGGCGCACCGTCGCCGGTAACCTTCTCCATCATCGGAATAGCTCGCCATGTTGATCACTCCACATTTCACCTTCGATGAAATGACCGTCTCCCAGCTCGCTGCCCGGGATGGGTTCGATAATGCACCGCCCCTCGAAGCCAGGGCCAACCTGCAGTTGCTGTGCTGTGCGCTGGAACAGGTACGTGCATTGTTCGACGCGCCCATCATCATCAGCAGCGGGTATCGCAGTGAAAGGGTCAATCAGTTGATCGGTGGCGCCTCCGGCAGCCAGCACGTGCAAGGGCTGGCGGCGGACTTCACGGTGATCGAGGTCAGCCCGCGCGAGACCGCCCGGCGCATCAGCGAAAGTGCGGTGCCCTTCGATCAGTTGATCCTGGAATTCGACAAATGGGTGCATCTGTCGGTGACGCGCGGCACGCCGCGCAGGCAGGTGCTGACCCTGCGCAAAGGCAGCGGCTACCTGGTGGGCCTGCAATGAAGCGCATTGACGGCAGCAAGGGGATGTTCGTATGCTGTATATAAATACAGTATCGAGGTAAAGCCATGCTCAATGTCGAGCAACTCAAGTACAGCGTCAACCGCATGCCCGTGGAGCGGGTGGCTGACGCCGTTCTGGAACTGCGCCTCGAAGGCCTGGTGACCGGCGACTGCACGCCGTTCGGCAAAGTCCACTTCAACACCTGCTTCGCCGAGATCGAGGCCTTGTTCCAGCGGGCCGGTTACCACCGAGGACTGGATGTGGTGGGCTATCAGGGGTTGCTCTATGCACTCTACGACCCTGGGCGCTGGGAGCCGGTGCAGGTGCTGCGCTGGCTGAAGGAACGCTGCGAGGCGATGGCCCGGGCTGGTTGAGGGGGCGGGCTTGGGCGATAATGCGCGGCCATGAACGTCTCGAGCCCAGCCATGATCACGCCTTTCGACCCTGCCCGCCAGCAAGCCAGTACGGTGTGCCTGCCACCTGGTAACTGGGTGACGGTGCTCGATTGTTTGTGTGACCATTTCAAGGCCATCGACCGCGCCCAGTGGCTTGACCGTTTTGCCCGTGGCCGAGTGCTGGATGCCGAGGGGCAGGCAGTTGCCGCCGATCTGCCTTACAAGCGTGGCATGCGTTTGCATTACTTTCGCGAGGTGCCGAACGAACGGCCGATCCCGGTGCAGGAGGTGGTGCTGCATGTGGACGAGCACCTGGTGGTGGCCGATAAACCGCATTTCCTGCCGGTGACACCGACCGGTGAATACGTCGAGCAGACCTTGTTGCGCCGCCTGATCCGTCGCCTGGACAACCCGCACCTGGTGCCATTGCACCGCATCGACCGGCACACCGCGGGGCTTGTGCTGTTCTCCGCCAACCCGCACAGCCGCAGCGCCTACCAGCGGCTGTTCCCCGAGCGGCGTATCGACAAGCGTTATCAGGCCATTGCCGCTGCCATGCCGCAGCATGCCTTTCCGCTGGTGCACAAAAGCCGCCTGGTGCATGGCGAGCCATTTTTCCGCATGCATGAGGTGGAGGGTGAGGCCAACAGTGAAACCCTGGCCGAGGTGCTGGAGAAGAACGGTGAACGATGGCGCTATGGGCTGTCGCCAGTGACCGGCAAGACCCATCAGTTGCGTGTGCACATGGCAGCCTTGGGGGCAGGGATCAGCAATGACCCGTTCTATCCGCAATTGCTCAACGAAGAGGATGACTACCAGCGGCCGCTGAAACTGTTGGCGCAGAGCCTGCGTTTCGAGGACCCGCTGAGTGGCGAAGAGCGCTACTTCGAGAGCCGCTTGCGGTTGGACTGGTAACACAGCAAGCGGGCTTGCCTGCGAAAGGGCCCGACCTGCGGGCCAATCTCCACCCGCCGTTCACCGTTGCCGGCGCTACCGTATTCGCGGGTAAACCCGCTCCTACATACGTACGGTGGTTCGGCACAGCCGTTGTAGGAGCGGGTTTACCCGCGAACACCGGCAGAGCCGGTGTCACCCCCAGCGGAAGTCTCGAGCTTCAGCGGTTGAAGCGCTCCACCAGCGAATACTGGCTGCCCGCCGTGCTGGTCAGTTCTTCGCTCAGCAGTGCCGAGTGCTGCGCCTGTTCGGCGGTCTGGTCGGCCAGTTCGGCAATGGTGCTGATGTTGCGGCTGATCTCGTCAGCCACAGCGGTCTGCTCCTCGGTTGCAGCTGCAATCTGCGTGGCCATGTCGGTAATATTGGCCACCGCTTCGCTGATGCCTACCAGCGCCTCGTCAGCCTGCATAACCCGATCAACACCTTCCTGTGCCTGGCGGTGGCCGGTTTCCATGGTCAGTACTGCGTTGCTGGCGGTCTGTTGCAGCTTGGCGATCAAACCGTGAATCTGCCCGGTGGATTCGGCGGTGCGCTGGGCCAACTGACGCACTTCATCAGCCACCACGGCAAAACCACGGCCCATTTCACCGGCGCGCGCCGCTTCAATGGCTGCGTTCAGCGCCAGCAGGTTGGTCTGGTCGGCGATGCCCTTGATCACGTCGACCACGCCTCCAATCTCGTCGCTGTCTTTGGCCAGTTGCGTAACCGTCTGGCCGGTCTCGCCCACAGCCGCCGACAGACGTTCGATGGCCTCGCGGGTTTCTCCGGCAATCTGCCGGCCCTGGCTGGTCAGGCGGTTGGCTTCCTGGGTGGCATCGGCGGTGCGCTGCACATGGTTGGCCACTTCCTGAGTGGTGGCAGCCATCTGGTTTACCGCAGCGGCGACTTGCTCGGTCTCCACCCGCTGGCGCTCCAGCCCCGAAGAGCTCTTGTGCGCCAAGGCATCGGACTGGCGTGCCTGGTCGCTCAGGTGTTCGGCACTGTCTTGTAGGCGCGTCAGGCAGGTTTTCATGCGTGCGTCCTGGCTGAGCATCGCCATTTCCAGGCGCGCCTGCACGCCACGGCTGTCGGTGTACATCTGCGCGATCAGTGGGTCGGAAGTGGTTTGCTCGGCCAGTCGCAGCAGGCGCTTGAGGCCGCGTTGCTGCCAGCTCAGACCAAGCAGGCCCAGTGGTACCGAAAGCCCTGCGGCCAAGGCAAAGCCCCAGGAATGACCCAGCCAGTTGCCGATCAGGAAGCCCATCTGGCTGATCAGGATGAACGGTAGCCAGTCCTGCAGCACCGGCAGCCACTTGTCGCGGCGCGGTACCGGCGGCTTGCCCTGGTTGATGCGCTGGTACAGGGCCTCGGCGCGGCGGATCTGCTCGGCGGTGGGCTTGACCCGCACCGACTCGAAGCCGACGACCTGGTTGTTATCGAAGATGGGGGTGACATAGGCGTTGACCCAGTAATGGTCACCGGACTTGCAGCGGTTCTTGACGATACCCATCCACGGCTGGCCCTGCTTGAGGGTTTGCCACATATGGGCAAACACGGCAGGCGGTACGTCGGGGTGGCGCACCAGGTTGTGCGGTGCGCCAGTCAGCTCCTCGCGGGTGAAACCACTGATTTCGATAAAGGCATCGTTGCAGTAGGTGACCACACCCTTGGCGTTGGTGGTGGAGATCAACCGCTGCTGGGCAGGGAAAGTCCGTTCTCTCTGGGTAATCGGCTGGTTGTTACGCATGGGTGATAGTCCGCAGGGCTTTCGACAGGTATCGGCAAGCCGCTGGTTTTATTGAATGGATATTTGGTTCATTGGTTGCCATCAATGACGGGTGAGTCAGATGATGACCGAATGGGTGGCCAAGGGCCAGCCCTGTCGCGCGGGACTAGGACGCTTGCGGCTGTGGGGCATCGGCGCCCATGTAACCAAGCGCCGCCCGCGCGGCGCTTGGTTTAGAGAACGGCACAAATCTTGTGCCGGGCTATGCGTCTCAGTCAGCGATCATCTGGCGCAACACATAATGCAGAATTCCCCCCGCCTTGAAGTACTCCACCTCGTTCAGGGTATCAATCCGGCATAGCACCTCGATCTGTTCCTGCTGGCCATCCTCGCGGGTAATGCGCAAGGACAGGCTCATGCCGGGGCGGATATGTGCGTCGTCCAGCCCCAGTACGTCGATCTGCTCCTTGCCGGTCAGCCCCAGCTGTTTGCGGTTGTGCCCGGCCTTGAATTGCAGCGGCAACACGCCCATGCCTACCAGGTTGGAGCGGTGAATACGCTCGAAGCTTTCTGCCAGCACGGCCTTGACCCCCAGCAGGTTGGTGCCCTTGGCTGCCCAGTCGCGGCTCGAGCCGGTGCCGTACTCCTGGCCGGCAATCACCAGCAGCGGGGTGCCTTCCTGCTGGTAACGCATGGCTGCGTCGTAGATCGACAGCTTCTCGCCAGTGGGCACATGCAAGGTGTTGCCGCCTTCTTCACCTGGCAGCATTTCGTTGCGGATACGGATGTTGGCGAAGGTGCCGCGCATCATCACTTCATGGTTGCCACGACGCGAACCGTAGGAGTTGAAATCGCGTGGCTCCACACCCTGTTCTCGCAGGTAGCGCCCGGCCGGGCTGTCGGTCTTGATGTTGCCGGCGGGGGAAATGTGGTCAGTGGTCACGGAGTCGCCCAACAGTGCCAGCACCCGTGCGCCGTGAATATTGGCAATTTGTGGCGGCGGCCCGCCGATGCCGTCGAAGAACGGTGGGTGCTGGATGTAGGTGGAGTCAGCCTGCCACACGTAAGTGGCGGCCTGTGGCACCTCGATGGCCTGCCATTGCGCATCACCGGCAAACACTTCGGCGTATTCCTTGTGGAACATCGCCGTATCGACCTTGGCCACGGCCTCGGCAATTTCCTGCTGGCTCGGCCAGATATCCCGCAGGTAGACCGGTTGGCCGTCCTTGCCTGACCCCAGCGGGTCGCGTGTCAGGTCCAGGCGCACGCTGCCGGCCAGGGCGTAGGCCACCACCAGCGGGGGCGAGGCCAGCCAGTTGGTCTTGACCAGTGGGTGCACGCGGCCCTCGAAGTTGCGGTTGCCCGATAGCACCGAGGCCACGGTGAGGTCGGCGCTGCCAATGGCTTTTTCGATCGCCTCGTCCAGCGGGCCGGAGTTGCCGATGCAGGTGGTGCAGCCATAGCCGACCAGATCAAAACCGAGTTGGTCGAGGTAGGGCGTGAGCCCGGCTGCCTTGAAGTAGTCGGTGACCACCTTGGAGCCCGGTGCCAGCGAGCTCTTGACCCAAGGTTTGCGTTGCAGGCCTTTTTCCAGTGCTTTTTTCGCCACCAGCCCGGCAGCCATCATCACGCTGGGGTTGGACGTGTTGGTACATGAGGTGATCGCGGCAATCACCACGGCCCCATCGCGCAGGGTGTGGGTCTGGCCCTGATGGCTGTAGTCGATTGCGCCGGTCTGGTCGGCGTTGCCCACCGCCACACCGCCGCCGCCCTCGCTTTCCAGGCGGCCAACTTCTTTGGCCAGCGGTTTGGGCTGCAGCTCGATGAAGTGGTCGAAGGCTTGGCTGACCTGGCCCAGTGCTACGCGGTCCTGCGGCCGTTTGGGCCCGGCCAGGCTGGCTTCGACCTCGTCCATGTCCAGTGCCAGCGTGTCGCTGAATGACGGCTCATGGCCGGGCAGGCGCCACATGCCCTGCGCCTTGCAGTACTGCTCCACCAGCTGCACGGTCGCTTCGGGGCGGCCCGAAAGGCGCAGATAGTCCAGGGTGACCTGGTCGACCGGGAAGAAACCACAGGTGGCGCCGTATTCCGGTGCCATGTTGGCGATGGTCGCGCGGTCGGCCAGGGGCAGCTCGGCCAGGCCGTCGCCATAGAATTCAACGAACTTGCCCACCACGCCTTTCTTGCGCAGCATCTGCGTCACGGTCAGCACCAGGTCAGTGGCAGTGATGCCCTCCCGCAGCTTGCCGGTCAGCTTGAAGCCGATCACTTCGGGGATCAGCATCGATACCGGCTGGCCGAGCATGGCCGCTTCCGCTTCGATGCCGCCGACACCCCAGCCGAGTACGCCCAGGCCGTTGATCATGGTGGTGTGCGAGTCTGTGCCTACCAAGGTATCGGGGAAGGCATAGGTGCGGCCATCAGCCTCACGGGTCCACACCGTGCGGCCCAGGTATTCCAGGTTGACCTGGTGGCAAATGCCAGTGCCCGGGGGGACCACGCGGAAATTGTCGAAGGCGCTCTGGCCCCAGCGCAGAAAGGCATAGCGCTCACCATTGCGCTGCATTTCGATGTCGACGTTTTCGGCGAAGGCGTGCGGCGTGCCGTAGCGGTCGACCATTACCGAGTGGTCGATCACCAGGTCGACCGGTGACAGCGGGTTGATCCGTTGCGGGTCGCCGCCAGCCTTGGCCATGGCGGCGCGCATGGCCGCCAGGTCGACCACGGCGGGTACGCCGGTGAAGTCCTGCATCAGCACCCGCGCCGGGCGGTACTGGATCTCGCGGTCGGAGCGCCGTTCGCCCAGCCAGTGGGCAATGGCGCGCAAGTCGTCGCCGGTGACGGTCGCACCATCCTCCCAGCGCAGCAGATTTTCCAGCAGCACTTTCAGCGACATGGGCAGACGCTGCAGGTCACCCAGCTGGCGGGCGGCCTCGGTGAGGCTGAAGTAATGGTAGGTCTGGTCGCCGACCTTGAGGGGCTTGAGGGTGTTCAGGCTATCGAGCGAGGGCATTGCCAACTCCTTCTGCACCGGTGCCCGGCAAATATTCACGGTTTGCCGGCAGCACCGCTCTATATCGGTCCGCACGGCACGGACCTGGCTGAATGGTCAGGTTAGACCGGTTTACGCTACCTGACCCTTTTCTGGACCGGCGGGGCGTGTCGCAGGTTCCGAACTTCCTTTATCATCGCCGCCCTGCCGGCGCCTGTGGTGCGCCAGCCGTAGTGGAGTGAGAGATGAATACCCTGTTCATGCATTGCCGGCCCGGTTTCGAGGGCGAGGTTTGCGCCGAAATCAGCGAACATGCCGCCCGCCTGGGCATTGCCGGCTATGCCAAAGGCAAGCCGCAAAGTGCCAGCGCCGAGTTTGTCTGTAGCGAGGAGGGCGGTGCCGAGCGCTTGATGGGGGAGCTGCGCTTCAACCAGCTGATTTTCCCGCGGCAGTGGGCACGTGGCGGTTACGTCGAACTGCCGGAAAGTGACCGCATCAGCGTACTGCTGGCGCAGTTGGCCGATCTCCCGGTGTTCGGTAGCTTGTGGCTTGAGGTGCTGGACAGCAACGAAGGCAAGGAATTGTCTACCTTTTGCCGAAAGTTCGAAGTGCCGTTGCGCAAGGCCCTGGAGAAGGCCGGCCGCCTGGTCGACGACCCTGGCCGCCCACGTTTGCTACTGACCTTCATCAGCGGCCGGCGGGTATTTGTCGGCGTTGCATCGGCCAGCAACAGCGCGTTGTGGCCCATGGGCATCCCGCGCCTGAAGTTCCCTCGCGAGGCACCTAGCCGTTCGACACTCAAGCTGGAAGAAGCCTGGCACCAATTCATTCCGCGTGAGCAGTGGGAGCAGCGTCTGGGTGATGACATGACCGGTGTCGACCTGGGAGCCTCGCCGGGCGGCTGGACCTACCAGCTGGTGCGCCGTGGCATGCTGGTGACAGCCATTGACAACGGGCCGATGGCCGAAAGCCTGATGGACACCGGCCTGGTCCAGCACTTGATGGCCGATGGCTTTACCTGGCAGCCAAAGCAGCCGGTAGACTGGATGGTGTGCGATATCGTCGAGAAGCCGGCGCGTACCACCTCGCTGATCGAAACCTGGCTGGGTGAGGGGTTGTGCCGCGAGGCAGTGGTCAACCTGAAGTTGCCGATGAAGCAGCGTTATGCCGAAGTACGGCGCCTGCTCGACCGTATGGAGGCAACATTCAAGGCACGCAAGATCAGGGTGTCGATTGCCTGCAAGCAGCTTTACCACGACCGTGAAGAAGTAACCTGCCACCTGCGGCGGCTCGATTTGAAGCCACGCTGAGGCCAGCGTGTCGTTCTGTTTCTGCCTCTGCCTCTGCTTTTGCTGTTGCTTCTAAGCGCGCGATAGTTCAGGCGACACAGATTGCGACTTCAGGAGGCCGAGTGCAGGGTTTGCGAAGGGAGGTGACGGGCATGGATGCCCGTCAAGCGCTGGGCCCCAGGATGGGGCCTGCAGCGCGGTCCTCCCGGGAGCAAGCCCGGAGCGAGGGGACCCCGGAGCGCAGCGCAGGGGCCGGATGATGGGAGCCGACGGTTTTTGGTTCCTTTTTGCCACGACAAAAAGGGACCCGCCGTAAGGGCGGAAAGGTGACTATGCGCCACCTTCGCGAATGAATACCTACTTGATGTGGATGCTCACATCCAAGAAGCAAGAAGCAAGAAGCAAAGAGCGAACTCGTCTGTTTTGACTCGGCGAACCGTCCATTTGCGATGGCGACGCTGACTCACCTTTTCGCCCTTACGGCCATCCCTTTCAAGGTCTTTTGGTTTTGGCGGCTTTGATGACCCGATCCGTCGAAACATGAGCATGTACAGCCGTCCCTTGCGCCCAGGCCTTCGCTTTGAGCACCTTGGGGCCTCGTGGGCTTTTCGCAACCTGTCTGGGCTGGATGTTTCTGGCCAGCTCCAGCAGGCGCTGAGCCAGGTTTTCCATCGGAACAACGGGCATGTACTCGGATGGCAGGGCAATCTGCATGCCTTCGTACCCC